>QIKT01000134.1 GCA_003233095.1 Oceanospirillales bacterium
ATGTGGCCATATTACGAAACATGGCTTTACGATGCGAGCTATTACGGTTCAGTTTGCGACCGGATTTCTGATGACGCATGATAGTTTCCTGAGTTCTGAGATCAGTGCTGTATGGCGGCAGGTGGCCAGTTCTCGAGGATAACCCCGAGAGTCAGACCGTGTGATGCTAGCACGTCTTTGATTTCTGTCAGTGATTTTTTGCCCAGATTAGGCGTTTTCAGCAGCTCAACTTCTGTGCGCTGAATCAGATCACCGATATAGTAGATGCTTTCCGCCTTCAGACAATTGGCCGAGCGAACAGTCAGCTCCAGATCGTCGATAGGACGCAGCAATATCGGATCGACCTCTTCTTCAACTTCCTCGTGAACAGACTCTAGCTTCGACTCGAAGTCGACAAAGATCGCCAGTTGCTCAGCCAGAATGTTGGCAGCCAGATTGACTGCTTCTTCACAATCAACGGTGCCATCGGTCTGAATTTCAAAAATCAGCTTGTCCAGATCAGTACGCTGCTCAACTCGTGCACTTTCCACTTCGTATGAGACGCGGTGAACTGGACAGAAAGATGCATCCAGCGGCAAACGTCCGACCGGCTTGTTTTCATCACCACTGACACGTGTATTGGCCGCTTCATATCCGCGACCACGTGCGACGTGCAGCCGCATGTTGACTTCAGAAGACTTGGTCAGGTTGCAGATAATGTGGTCCGGGTTGGCAATGACAATGTCGTGATCAAGCGTGATATCGCCCGCAGTGACCGGCCCAGAGCCTTTCTTGCTAAGAGTCAACACTGCTTCATCACGGCTTTGCATTGTAATGGCCACTTCCTTCAGATTCAGAAGGATATTGATCACATCTTCCTGGACACCTTCAATGGTGGTGTATTCGTGAACCACACCTTCAATCTCAACGTCAGTAATGGCACAACCAGGAATCGAGGACAGCAGCACACGTCTGAGCGCATTGCCCAGTGTGTGGCCGAAACCGCGCTCCAGTGGCTCAAGAATGATCTTCGCGTGGAACTGATTATCACTCTCGACCTGAACACTTGTAGGTCGGAGCATGTTTTCAACAGTTACAGTCATGATAATCCTCGTGGGTTACTTCGAGTACAGCTCGACGATCAGGTTTTCATTGATCTCGGACGTCAGATCAGCGCGGTCAGGAGCCGTCTTGAAGACGCCTTCAAGCTTCTTGCCGTCAAATTCGATCCAGGGAGCAACCAGATCCATCTCGCGAGACAGAGTGACAGATTCCTGGATTCTCAGTTGGTTGCGTGAACGCTCACGAACTGCAATGACGTCGCCTGGTAATACGTGATAAGACGGTATATTGACGCTGGACCCATTCACCAGAATGGCCTTGTGGCTGACCAGCTGACGCGCTTGTGCGCGAGTGACTGCCAGGCCCATACGGTAAACCACATTATCAAGACGGCTTTCCAGCAGGTGCAGCAGGTTTTCACCTGTAGCGCCCTTCATCTTGGCCGACTTCTTGTAGTAGTTACGGAACTGTTTTTCCAGAATGCCGTAGATGCGACGAACTTTCTGCTTTTCACGCAGCTGTACCGCGTAGTCAGAAAGTCTCTGACGACGGCTCGCGCCGTGCATGCCAGGCTTCTGATCCAGTTTGCATTTTGTTTCAACCGCACGTGCCGGGCTCTTCAGAAAAAGATCTGTGCCTTCGCGCCGCGCCAGTTTACAGGTAGGTCCAATGTATCTTGCCATGATAAAACTCCTTACACCCGACGACGTTTGGGCGGACGGCAGCCATTATGTGGAATGGGTGTCATATCAACAATATTGGTGATCTTGTAACCGATTGAATTCAGGGCGCGCACTGATGAGTCACGACCTGGGCCTGGGCCCTTGATGTGTACTTCAAGATTCTTCAGGCCATATTCCTGTGCGATCTTGCCAGCTTTTTCTGCGGCAACCTGCGCAGCAAACGGCGTACTCTTGCGTGAGCCGCGGAAACCAGCACCACCCGAAGTGGCCCAGCTCAGAGCATTGCCCTGACGGTCGGTAATCGTGATGATCGTGTTGTTGAACGAGGCATGCACATGAGCAATGCCGTCAATCACCGAACGTTTGATTTTCTTCTTTTTTACAGTTGGCTTGGCCATGTCAGTACTCTCAATTTATCTTGGGCAGTCAGTGAATGAATCGATCAACGCTTTATGGGGCGACGCGGACCTTTACGTGTTCGCGCATTCGTTTTGGTCTGCTGTCCACGAACAGGCAGTCCCCGGCGATGCCTCAGACCACGGTAGCAACCGAGATCCATCAGACGCTTGATATTCATGCCAACTTCACGACGCAGATCACCTTCAACAATGAATGTACCGACGGCACGACGGATGGATTCAATTTCGCCTTCGTTCAAATCAGCGATTCGTTTGGTGCTGTCTACGCCAGCAGCCTCGCAGATCTGATAGGCGCGCGTACGCCCGATACCGTAGATGGAGGTCAGTCCAATCCAGGTATGTTTGTGAACTGGTATGTTGATCCCAGCGATACGAGCCATGCGGTTTTCTCCTGAATTCAAACGCTATTCGCCAAAAAGCCGGGCATTATAGCGCATAAACTTTGTTAGTTGTAGTTCAAAATTCAATTTATTTGAACATCCGATTCCTCAGATGCATCGTGACAAATCGCTGGCTCTAGCGACGGCGTCCCGATTTTTTCGTTTTGGACTTCTTCATCAAATCCTCATAATGGTGCGAGGTCATGTGAGTTCCAATCTGACTCATGACATCCATTGCCACAACCACCACAATCAGAAGCGATGTACCACCGAAGTAGAATGGAACGTTGTACTTGGCAATCAGAAAATCTGGAATCAAACAGATGAACACCAGATAGGCTGCGCCCCAGGTGGTCAGTTTTGCAATCACATCATCAAGATAGCTCGCCGTTTGGTTGCCTGGGCGAATACCAGGAATCAGGGCACCTTGACGCTTCAGATTGTCAGCTGTCTCCTGACTATTGAACTGAATGGCCGTATAGAAAAAACAGAAACCGACAATCAGGGATCCATAGAGTATTTCATAGACTGGATCGCCCATGGTCAGTCGATTCGCAAGCCCCTGAAGACCGCGCCATTTATCACCAAATGCTGAGGCCAGTGTCGCTGGGAACAGAATCAGTGACGATGCGAAGATTGCAGGTATCACACCTGCCATGTTCAACTTGAGCGGCAGGTGAGTCGAATGTGATTGATAGGCCTTTCGTCCACCTTTCTGAGCGTAATTCACGGTAATCTTTCGAAGACCGCGCTCAACGAACACAACAAACGTGGTAATCGCTATGGCGAGCAAGAAGATGACGACCACGAAGAACCAGCTCACCTGACCTGTATTGGCCATTTCCATGAACCCGCCCACACCGGAGGGCAGACCGGCAACAATGCCTGCAAAAATGATGATAGAAATGCCGTTACCAACACCTCTCTCAGTCACTTGCTCACCGAGCCACATCAGGAACATCGTGCCGCAGGTCAAGCTGACCATTGCTGTAAACAGGAATCCGGGACCAGGGTTCAAAATCACAGGTGTCGCTGCCGACATCGCCTGACCTTGAAGCATTGAGGCAATGCCGAAGGACTGGAACAGAGCCAGAATGACAGTGAAGTACCGTGTGTACTGGGTAATCTTTCTTCGCCCGGTTTCACCTTCTTTCTTCAGCTCTTTCAGAGCAGGGATGGTGGCACTCATCAACTGAATGATGATCGATGCGGTGATGTAGGGCATGATTCCCAGGGCAAACAGGGAGAAACGCCCCAATGCGCCTCCAGAGAACATGTTGAAGACATCCACGATGGTGCCTTCGGTCTGCTTCATGAGTTCGATCAGCGCTTGAGGATTAACGCCAGGTACAGGAATGAACGTACCCAGGCGAAAGACAATCAGCGCACCCAGCACGAACATGATTCGAGAGACCAGCTCTCTTGGCATGCCCATGGATGATCCTGCGGCAGGAGTTGGTTGACGAGCCACCTTCAGACCTCCACGCTTCCGCCAGCAGACTTGACTGCTTCGGCAGCGCCCTTGCTGACAGAGAGTCCCTTGAGAGTCACTTTACGGGTCAGTTCACCGCGCAGGATGACCTTCGCCTTGGTAACACGGCGGCTGACGATGCCAGCTGACTTCAACGCTTCAAGATCAATCACATCGGCACTCATGCCTTCGATTTGATAGAGGCGTATTTCCTCAGTCAGGTATGACTTACGAGACGAAAATCCGACTTTTGGCAAACGGCGCTGAAGCGGCATCTGACCGCCTTCGAAGCCGACCTTGTGATAACCGCCAGAGCGAGAGGACTGTCCCTTGTGACCACGTCCAGCAGTTTTTCCGTGACCAGAACCGACGCCACGCGCTACGCGCTTGCGATTTGATGTACTGCCTTCAGAAGGCTTGATTGTATTCAGACGCATGATGATTCCCGCTAGACTTCTTCAACTTCGACCATGTACTGGACCTGATTGATCATTCCGCGATTTTCCGGAGTATCGATCACGACCACTTCCTGGTGCATCCGACGGATGCCCAAGCCACGTACACTGGCGATATGATTCTTTTTCCGACCGATCATACTTTTGACCAGCTTGACTTTAAGTTGCTTTGATTTAGCCATGATTCGCCAATACCTCTTCAACAGACTTACCACGCTTCGCAGCCACATTATCGGGGCTTTGCATGAGCTGAAGGCCCTTGATTGTCGCACGGACCAGATTGATCGGGTTGCGTGAGCCAACACTCTTGGCCAATACATTGTGAACACCAACAGCTTCCAGGACCGCGCGCATGGCGCCACCGGCGATGACGCCAGTACCTTCGGATGCAGGCTTCATGAAAATCCGCGAGCCAGCATGGGCTGCCTTGACTGGATACCACAAAGTGGTGTCATTGAGGCCAACCTGGATCATGTTCTTGCGGGCCTTTTCCATCGACTTCTGAATCGCGATAGGCACTTCACGTGCCTTGCCGTAACCGAAACCAACCTTGCCATTGCCATCACCCACAACGCTCAGCGCAGTGAATCCGAATTGACGTCCACCTTTGACCACTTTAGCCACGCGATTGACCGCGACCAGCTTCTCAATCAGACCGTCATCATTCTTTTGTTCTACTTTAGCCATATCTATTCCTGTCGAGACGCTGAGGTCTTAAAATTTCAGTCCGGCTTCGCGGGCTGCATCGGCCAGCGCTTTCACACGACCATGGTATTTGAATCCTGAGCGGTCAAAAGCAACCTGCTCCAAACCGGCTTCACGGGCCTTTTCAGCAATCAGGGTTCCGACGCGTTTCGCGGCATCCATGTTTTTCAAGCCGGTCAGTCCATCACGAACTGACGCTTGAACTGTCGATGCTACAGCGAGAACCTTGCCACTGCTCGGATCAATGACCTGAGCATAGATATGCTGGCCGGTACGGTTGATCGACAGACGCGGCACACCCTGCAAACGAATGCGATGGCGAGTCTGTGCCGACCGGCGGAGACGTGCTTGTTGTTTGTTCATTATCGTTACCTTTATCGTGATTGAGAAAAGCGACTAAACTTTCTTCGCTTCCTTCAATACAATGCGCTCGCCATCATAACGAACACCCTTGCCTTTGTAAGGTTCTGGTGGACGAAATGCCCGAATTTCTGCGGCCACTTGCCCGACGCTTTGCTTGTCGATGCCGGTGATCAGAATCTCGGTCTGACTCGGTGTTTCAATCGTGATGCCCTCGGGGGACACATAAGTGATCGGATGAGAAAAGCCCAATGCCATGTTCAGAGTCTTGCCCTGCATCTGTGCACGGTAGCCTACGCCAACCAGCTGCATCTTGCGGGTGAACCCGTCTGTCACGCCAGTGACCATATTCTGGATCAGTGATCGTGTGGTACCCGCCATTGGTGTGCGAGCACCTGGGGTATTGACGGTCAGTGTCTGGTCTTCCTGCTCAACCTTGATTTCAGGATGAACAGCCATTTCCAGTGTCCCTTTCGGACCCTTGACGCTGATCAGATTGTCATTGAACTTGCATTCAACGCCCGATGGCAGCGCCACCGGATTATTAGCTACTCGAGACATTGCGTTTACCTATTCGTTTAAGAAACAACGCAGAGTACTTCACCGCCCACCTTTTCGGCTCTCGCCTGGTGGTCAGTCATAATACCCTTCGATGTTGAAACCACAGCAATACCCAGACCGTCTTCGACTTTCTGGATGTCGTTCGAACCGCGATAACAGCGCAGGCCAGGACTGCTGATGCGCTTGATCTGCCGGATGACTCCAGTACCCTGGTAGTACTTCAATGTCACTTCCAGAGTCGGCTTGCCATCATTAGGGCTGACCGAGAAGTTGCCGATATAGCCTTCGTCTTTCAGGACGCCAGCAATACCAATCTTCACTTTGGATGAAGGCATGGCTACAGTTTTTTTGGTCGCCATCTGGGCGTTGCGGATGCGAGTCAGCATATCCGCGATTGGGTCATTCATGCTCATGTTTTAATACCTGAAATAAGGGGTTCAGTCTTCGGTTACCAGCTGGCTTTACGAAGGCCTGGAACATCACCACGCATCATTGCTTCGCGAAGCTTGTTGCGACACAGGCCAAATTTGCGATACACACCGCGTGGTCGACCAGAGATCTGACAGCGATTACGCTGACGTGACGGACTGGCGTCACGCGGCATCCGCTGCAGCTGAACTTGGGCCTGCATGATCTCTTCGTCAGTGCTCTTATGGCTGGAGATAATCGCCTTCAGTGCCTGACGTTTCTCGGCATACTTGGCAACCAGCTTGGCACGCTTCTTTTCACGCTGAATCATCGATGTCTTGGCCATAATTCTATCCTTTGCTCTTGAACGGGAAGCTAAACTCTTCGAGCAGTGCCTTCCCTTCTTCGTCGCTCTTCGCGTTGGTAGTGATGGCAATGTCCATCCCACGGATGGCACTGACCTGATCATAATCAATTTCAGGAAAAATGATCTGTTCCTTCACGCCCAGGTTGTAGTTGCCACGACCGTCAAACGACTTGCTACTCAGGCCGCGGAAATCACGAACTCGAGGCAGGGCGATGTTGATCAGTCGGTCCAGAAACTCGTACATGTGCTCACGACGCAATGTGACCTTGCATCCGATCGGGTTGTCATCACGAATCTTGAAGCTCGCAACAGATTTGCGCGCTTTGGTGATGACTGGTTTCTGACCGGTAAACTTGGCCATCTCGGCAGTCGCAGCCTCGAGGACTTTCTTGTCCCCAATCGCTTCACCCAGACCCATGTTCACCGTAATCTTGGTGACTTTAGGCACCTGCATGACGCTCTTGTATTTGAATCGTTCCATCAGCTTGGGAACAACGGTTTCTTTGTAGTACTGATCAAGTCTTGACATGTCTATTCTCAAATATCCACGGCTTCGCCGGTAGAGCGGAAGATGCGCACTTTGCGGCCATCTTCCAAGGTCTTGAAGCCGATCCGATCGCCCGTTTTGGACATCGGATTATACAGCATCACGTTCGATGCATGTATCGTTGCTTCAACATCATCGATTCTGCCTGGGGTATTGGCAGCGCGATCGGGTTTGCGGTGACGCTTGACCATGTTGATACCCTCAACAATCAAGCGATCGTTATCAAGGACACTCAGCACCTGGCCGGTTTGGCCTTTGCTGCGTCCTGCGATCACGACGACTTCATCGCCCTTCTTAATGCGTTTCATACGACTGACTCCGTTACAGTACTTCGGGAGCAAGTGAGATGATTTTCATGAATCTCTCACTTCTCAATTCACGGGTTACCGGACCGAAGATACGTGTTCCAATGGGTTCAAGCTTGGCGTTCAACAGCACAGCTGCATTGCCATCAAAACGGATCAGCGATCCATCCTTACGACGAACACCCTTGCGAGTTCTGACAACAACAGCGTTGTAAACCTCGCCTTTTTTGACCTTGCCACGCGGAATGGCGTCTTTCACGGTGACCTTGATGATGTCTCCGATGTGGGCATAACGGCGCTTGGAGCCTCCGAGCACCTTGATACACATCACTTTCTTCGCGCCGCTATTGTCGGCCGCGCTCAGCATGCTCTGCATCTGGATCATTGCTAACTACTCCTGCTACAAAGAACTGCGTTATTCAGCGCGTTCAATAACATCTACCACTTTCCAGGACTTGTGCTTGGAGAGTGGACGGCATTCTGCGATCAGAACGGTATCACCTTCATTACAGGTGTTTTCTTCATCATGAGCATGCACTTTGCTGGACCGCTTCAGGTATTTACCATACAGCGGGTGCTTGACCTGACGCTCCAGCAATACGGTAACCGTCTTGTCCATTTTGTTGCTCAGGACACGGCCCTGTATCTTGCGTACTTTCTTGATCTCGCTCATTGCTCATCACCGTTCTTGGTTTTCGCCGTGATGACCGTTTTGATACGGGCAATATTTTGGCGGATTTCTTTCAGTTTATGGGTTTCAGTCATCTGATCCATGCTGACTTTAAACTTGGTATTCACTTGTACTTTCAACTGCTTATGCAGTTCATCGCGCAGCTCAGCGATTGTTTTATTGTTCAATTCCGAAGCGTTCATTACATTACCTGCCTGGATACAAAGGTTGTCTGGACCGACAGCTTGGCACCCGCCAGACGAAATGCTTCACGAGCGACATCTTCATCAACGCCCTCGATCTCATACAGAACACGACCCGGCTGGATTGGAGCGACCCAATACTCGACGTTACCCTTGCCTTTACCCATCCGCACTTCAAGTGGCTTCTTGGTAATTGGCTTGTCAGGGAACACTCGAATCCACAGCTTTCCGCCACGACGAACATGACGTGTAATTGCGCGTCGAGCCGCCTCGATCTGACGAGCTGTGACAAAGCCACGAGTGGTTGCCTTCAGCCCGAATTCGCCAAAGCTGACCGCGCTACCGCGAAGTGCCAGCCCGCGATTGCGGCCTTTCTGCTGCTTTCTGAATTTGGTTCTTTTTGGTTGCAGCATCGTTACTACTCCTAGTTAGACTTGGCGCCATCGGCGCCGTCTTTTGACTCTTCGGAATACAGATCAAAGATTTCACCCTTGTTGATCCACACCTTGATCCCGATGATGCCGTACGTTGTTTCAGCTTCTGCCAGACCGTAATCAATGTCGGCACGGAATGTATGCAGAGGAACTTGTCCCTCGCGATACCATTCGGTCCGGGCAATCTCAGCACCGTTGAGACGGCCAGCGACATTGATACGGATACCGAGAGCACCCAGGCGCATGGCGTTCTGAACTGCACGCTTCATGGCACGGCGATACATGATCCGCCGTTCCAGCTGCTGTGCCACGCTTTCTGCGACCAGCAATGCATCCAGTTCCGGCTTGCGGATTTCGCTGACATTGATATGCACTGGCAGACCAATCATCTCACTGACCTTGCGACGGAGCTTATCGATCTCCTCACCCTTGGAGCCAATCACGATTCCAGGACGGGCAGTATGAATGGTGATACGGGCGCTTTTCGCGGGTCGTTCAATCTGAATGCTGCTGACAGATGCATGCTTCAACTTGGCTTTCAGAAATTCGCGGACCTTGATATCACTGACCAGATTGGCAGCATAGTTGCCTGTGTCAGCGTACCACTTGGCATTCCAGTCTTTGGAGATGCCCAGACGAATACCTGTTGGATTTACTTTTTGTCCCATTCCTGCTTCCTCTAGTCGTCTGATACAGCGACAGTGATGTGGCTGGTACGCTTCAGAATCCGGTTGCCGCGGCCTTTGGCACGCGCTCGGAATCGTTTCATGGTTGGGCCTTCGTTGACAAAAATTTCGCTGATTTTCAGCTCATCAATATCGGCGCCATCGTTATGTTCAGCGTTCGATACAGCAGACAGCAGCACTTTGCGAACAATCGCAGCAGCCTTCTTGTCACTGAACTGAAGCAATTGCTCGGCCTTCTCAACCTGCATGCCGCGAACCTGATTGGCGACCAGACGCACTTTCTGTGCAGAAATGTTCGCCCGGGAAAGTTTGGCTTTAGTTTGCATCATCTGATCCTTACTTGCCCTTCCGGTCACCGGAGTGACTGCGGAACGTACGTGTCGGTGCGAATTCACCCAGCTTGTGTCCAACCATGTCTTCTGAAATCAGAACCGGCATGTGAACGCGACCATTATGGATGGCGATAGTCAAACCGACCATTTCCGGCAGAATCATCGAGCGACGCGACCAGGTCTTGATCGGACGCTTGCTATTGGCTGTGACCGCTTCGTCCACCTTTTTGGCGAGATGGAGGTCAACGAATGGTCCTTTTTTGATCGAACGAGGCATTATATGGTCACTCCATTACTTACGTGAACGCCGACGGACGATCAGACGGCTGGTTCTCTTGTTCTTGCGGGTCTTGTAACCCTTGGTCGGCATACCCCATGGGGATACCGGATGGCGACCACCAGATGTACGGCCTTCACCACCACCGTGCGGGTGATCCACCGGATTCATGGCAACACCACGAACTGTAGGACGGACACCACGCCAGCGCTTGGCACCAGCTTTACCCAGTTTGCGCAGATTGTGTTCTGTATTGCTGACTTCACCCAGGGTGGCGCGGCAATCATAATGAACCTTGCGCATCTCGCCGGAACGCAGCTTCAACGTTGCATACACGCCATCGCGAGCTGCCAACTGAGCCGATGTACCCGCCGAACGTGCCAGCTGGGCGCCCTTGCCAGGGATCATCTCGATACAATGCACGATGCTACCCACTGGGATGTTGCGCAACGGCAAGCAGTTTCCCTGCTTGATCGGTGCATCACGACCCGACATCAGCGTGTCGCCTTCGGTGATGTTACGTGGCGCTACGATATAACGACGCTCACCATCGGAATAACACAGCAGTGCGATATACGCGCTGCGGTTTGGATCGTGCTCGATACGCTCTACCGTTGCAGGGATTCCATCCTTGCGACGGCGGAAATCGATCACCCGATAACGCTGCTTGTGACCGCCGCCCTTGTGGCGAACAGAAATCCGGCCTTTGTTGTTACGACCGCCTGTTTTGCTCTTTTTCTCGACCAGCGCCTCAAACGGACGACCCTTGTAGAGACCGTCGCGCTTGACGACAACCGTACCGCGACGTCCAGGCGATGTAGGTTTTAACTTGATTAATGACATGACGTAAGTTCCTCTATCGCCTAGTTAGCACTGGCTTCAGCGAATTCAATCACCTCGCCGTCGTTGAGGCGAACGTAGGCCTTTTTCCAGTCGGCTCGCTTGCCGGCGCGCATCTTGAACGAACGGGTCTTACCCTTGACGTTCATCAAATTGACCGAGCGTACCTTGACACCAAACACAGTTTCGACAGCCGATTTTACTTCTGGCTTGGTCGCATCCTTGATGACTTTGAATACATACTGGTTACCTTCACCGGCAATGCGCGTGCTCTTTTCAGAGATATGCGGAGATTGAAGAATTTTCAGAATGCGTTCTTTGTTCATTTCAACCACTCCTCAACCGCGTTCAACGCATCAACAGTGATCATCATGCGATCAGTATTGACCAGTGACACCGGATCGATGGCATGAAAGTCGATGACATTGACATGATGCAGATTGCGTGATGCCAGATAGATGTTGTCATCAAGCTCCTTACCGACAATCAACAGGCGCTGGCCTGCTTTCAGATCCAGCATCTTGATCAGAGCACTTGTCTTTGGGGTGTCCAGAGTCAATGACTCGACAACCACGATTCTGTCCTGACGCAGCAATTCCGAAAAGATGGCTGCCAACGCAGCGCGGTACATCTTCCTGTTGACTTTTTGGCTGAAGTCGCGAGGACGCAGTGCAAACGTGTGCCCACCGCCACGCCAAATCGGGCTGCGAATTGTTCCGGCACGAGCTTGACCTGTACCTTTTTGTTTCCAGGGCTTCCGACCGCCGCCGCGGACATCAGAGCGCGATTTCGTCGCTTTGGTGCCAGAGCGGGCGCCAGCCAGCTGAGCTGTGACGACCTGGTGAACCAGTGCTTCGGAATAGTCCCGATTGAAGCAGGACTCGGAAACGGTCACCGTGTTGTTTGTTCCTGAAATTGCTATGTCCATGACGTTCAACCTTTAGTGGCAGCTTTAACTGCCGGCTTGACGATGACGTGACCATTCTTTGATCCGGGAACTGACCCCTTGATCAACAGCAGGTTACGATCGGAATCGACACGAACAACGGTCAGATTCTGAGTCGTGGAGCGGACATTACCCATTTGACCGGCCATTTTCTTGCCCTTGAAGACACGACCTGGTGTCTGGCATTGACCGATGGAGCCCGGTGCACGGTGAGACAGCGAATTGCCGTGAGTGGCATCCTGCATGCTGAAATTATACCGCTTGATCACCCCTGCGAAACCTTTCCCTTTGGAGACCCCGCTAACATCGACCATCTGGCCAGCTTCGAACAAGTCAACCCTGATCTCACCTCCAACATCCAGATCGTCGCCTTCGCCATCGGCGAGACGGAATTCCCACAGGCCTTCACCTGCTTCTGAGCTTGCCTTGGCGAAATGCCCAGACAAGGCTTTGTTTACCAAAGAGGCGCGTTTGCTTCCGCTAGTCACCTGAATTGAAGCGTATCCATCGTTGTCTTCCGTCTTCTTCTGGATGACACGATTTGGAGCAACTTCAATTACAGTCACTGGGATGGACTCACCATCTTCAGTGAAGACACGGGTCATTCCGCGCTTTTGGCCTATCAAACCAATCGTCATTGTTCTACCTGTTCCTGTTATCAGTACAGCTTGATTTGCACATCAACACCGGCGGCGAGATCTAACTTCATCAGCGCATCGACGGTCTTGTCGTTCGGGTCCACAATATCCATAAGACGCTTGTGGATCCGCAGTTCATATTGATCTCGCGCGTCCTTGTTTACGTGCGGCGAGGTCAAGATGGTGTATCGCTCTTTCTTGGTCGGCAGTGGAATCGGACCACGAATATGCGCACCGGTGCGCTTGGCAGTCTCAACAATTTCACGTGCCGAACGATCGATCAAACGGTGATCGAACGCTTTCAAACGGATCCTGATTCTTTGATCAGCCATGTGTCTTATGCCTCAGTGTTATTCGACAATCTTCGATACAACGCCAGCACCCACGGTGCGGCCGCCTTCACGGATCGCAAAACGCAATCCTTCTTCCATTGCGATCGGGTTGTGCAGCGTTACAGTCATCTGCACGTTGTCGCCTGGCATGACCATTTCAA
>QIKT01000100.1 GCA_003233095.1 Oceanospirillales bacterium
GTAATCCATTCCTCATGCGCGAGTTCATGGACTCAGACATGACTCATTTCTACAGGAGCAATCTGTGAACAAATTCTTGCTGACGGTCGCGATGGCCGGCGTATCGACAACAGGCGTGGCCAGCGATGCCGTGCCACTTCGTTCCGGCATTCTGGTGGATGCCACCACTCAATCGGCAATGATCATGTTGCCCGATGGCGGCATTGCCTCTATCGACATCAACTCCGGTGAAGATCGCTGGACGTCAACCGAGACTGGTAGACCTCTGTCGATTCGCAATGGCGTTCTACTGAGTCAAACAAGCAGCCGCAAGGGACAACTGTCACTGACCTACCTTTCGACCAGCAATGGGACGCTTCTGGAGCAGATCTCTCTGCCTGTCGACGAAGCGGTGTCTCCAGCCGTGGTCAATGGACCGGAATTCAGCTTCAACATCCGCGCGGTCACACACAATGGTCGCGATCAACTACAGTGGCAATTCGTCGAACAGAAACGAAGCGGCCAACTGAGTATCGACGACGTCCTCACCGGTCGGGGTGGCCAGCCATCAGCGCTGAGCAACCAGAACATCTCAGGATTGATCGATGTGGATTTCTCATCGCGAAGCGTTCTGGTCAACCGCAATCAGTCTGCCTCGCTTGAAGCTAAACAGGTTCAGCGCGAGCAAACTCTGCTTCCCAACCTGTCCGGCAGACAGTTTCTTTCCGAAGACGATCAGTTCGTTCTTGTGAGCACACTCAAAGCAGCGAGAGCCACTCGTGAGTATCAATGGAGTGTCTATGAACGCAATGGCACACTGGTCGGACAGACCCTTTCGACGGTGTCCTATTCGCCGTTCATGATCATTGATAACACCCTGCTGTTCATCGAGCCGGCTGCGGGCAAGGTGGTTAACGGCAGTCTCAAAGCACAACCCTCCGTCCTGCGTGCGCTTGACCTGAGCAACGGCCAATCAGTCTGGCAACGAGTGATCCGAGCCATCCGCTATACCGGCCCAATGCCCGTTTAATCTTGTCGTCAATCGATTTGGAGCACTCCATGAACACATCTTTTCCATGCAAACTCACGCTGATCACGGCGGCCCTGTGCTGTGCCAGTGGCAGCCTGGTCGCTCAGACGCTGACCAATGAAGGACCTTCACCATTCATTGGCGGTCAGTCCGAAGACCTCAATGATGAACAGGTCGGTGCAATCAATGCCCTGGCCCCACACCCGACTGACCCGGACATCCTCTACATCGGCGCCGTCAATGGCGGCGTCTGGCGTACCACTGATGCGACCGCGACCAGCCCCAGTTGGACCGCACTGACCGACAGTGAGGCCTCATTGTCGATCCTGGATCTGGCCATTGACCCAACCGATGTCACTGCTCAAACTCTGGCCGCTGCAATCGGCAGGACCAGCAGCCTGGGACGTATGGGCGGAGCCAGACGGGGCCTGCTGTACACCAGCGATGGTGGGACCACCTGGACCACGTTGAGCAATGGCCTGACGGGGAGCAACTTGTCCGGCGTGGCACCTCGAGGTGCCATCATTGTGGCCTCGGCAGATGATGTTGACGGCGGGTTTTCCTGTGCGGGCACCGGCATCTTCCGTTCTGCCGACAGCGGGGCGACCTTTACCCAGGTGACCAACGGGATCTCCGGTGGTAGCGTCGATTCACTGGTCAGCGACCCGATTGATCCGACCGTCCTGTATGCCAGTATCGTGCGAGCCAGCAGTGATTGCGGCGGTGCGACTGGAATATACAAGAGCAGCGATACGGGCACCAGCTGGACCAAGGTCAGCAATGCAGCAATGGATGCCCAACTGGCTGACACCACCGACACACACGTCGAGATGGCCGTGGGCAGCAATGACAACGTCTTTGTCGCTATCGCACTGGGTCAATTAGCTGGCGTCCATCGTTCGGGTGACGGCGGCACAACGTTTGTGGAAATGGACTTGCCAGGGACCCAGGAGCTGATCACGCCGGGAATGATGGATACCGAATTTGTCGGCATCCATGCTGGCGGCCAGGCCTCCATTCACATGTCCATTGCAGCCGACCCGACTGATGACAACCTTGTGTATATCGGCGGAGATCGTCAGCCTGGTCAATTCCAGGATGGCGCCAATGGTGGCCCACTTTTTCCCAATTCCATTGGCGCCACAACTTTCAGCGGCCGCGCCTTTAGAGGAGACGCATCACTGGCGCCCGGATCACAGTGGCAGCCTCTGACGCACGTGGGCACCGCCAGCAACTCGGCCATCCATGCCGACTCGCGCGACATGGCATTCTCGGCCAATGGCAACCTGCTTGAAGCCGATGATGGTGGCGTTTACTCCCGAACCTCACCGCAGAATGCAAGCGGTGACTGGTCCTCAATCAACGGCAACCTGCAAACCACCGAAGTCCACTCAGCTTTCTATGACACCAATTCGAACATCATGACTGGCGGTGCACAGGACAACAGCCAGGGTAACCAGATCGCGACTGGAAGTACCACCTGGGAAGTCCTGCTGGGTGGTGACGGCGGTGATTTCATTATCGACACACAGACCTTGGCGGCAGATAACCAGTCCGTCCGCTTCACCAGTACACAGAACCTGGGTAACTTCGTACGCGTTGTCTATGACGATGCCAATGTCTTCCAGACCTTCAACTTCCCGGCCCGGACGGTGGTCAGCGGACAAGCGGGCCCCATCCCGCAGTTTGTCACACCAACCGCCATGAATACCGAAGACGGTAACCGGATTGTATTTGGATTCAGTAACCGCGACCTGGATGGCAATACCGGCACACCTGATGGTGGCGTCTACGAGTCATCCGATCAGGGTGAGACGCTGACACAAATCTTGCCTGCGGGCGTTGCGGCCTTCGGCTTTGGCTTCAATTCGATTGTTGCCGGCGGCCCGGGCAATGCTGAACTGCTGTATGTCGCTGCCAATACCGATCTGTTCCGACGCACTGCAGCAGGTCAGGCGATGACTTCGGTATTCGCCTCGGCCAACAGCATTGTGGCGGTGCAGCAAGACCAACAGGATATCGATCAGGCCTTCCTGGTGGAGATATCTGGCGGCGTGTTCCAGACCACCGATGGTGGTGACAACTGGGCTGACATCAGCGGAGACCTGCTGAGTTTTGATCCGGGCCGTCTGTTTGCCGTAGTTCACCTGAGCAATCCGTTTTCTGCGGCTCTTGGGAATTTTGACGCCGTTGCTGTTGGCGCTGATCGCGGTGTATTCATCGCCAGCGATGAGACCGGCTTTACGACCTGGACTCAGATTACAGAAGTCCCCAACGCACCGACCTTCGGTCTGGAGTTCAACATCGACCTGAACGAGTTGTATGTCAACACCCTGGGCCGAGGCACCTTCAGCTTTGGGCCCGTCTTTACCGAACAACCTGATCCCACCATTTTCGAGGACGGCTTCGAAACGCCTTGATCCTCACTTCTGAGCCAGAGCCCGCTTGATGCTGGCTCTGGCTTCATTCCCTCGACATCGACGTCGAACGGGTTTGACCCGGATTTCCAACGACCCTCTCCAGGGTGCGTTCTGCGCTACTCAAATCCGTCCGAGAACAATCGATCTCCAACGAAGATATCGTCAATGTGACTGGTCAAGTCCGATCTACCTGAGACATTCGAACCCACTGCCCCTGCTCAGTCGCACCTGATCCGACCTGAACACTCTGAAGAGCGGAGCTGCATGCCGCGTCGTCATACCAGGTCGAACAATAAGATGTCATTGTTAAACACGGTCACGACCTCGTTGGGAACGAAATACGAGAGGCTGAACTCTTGAGGCACGGTAAACACAGGCGCGATTCACTGGGTGAATTGCGCTCCGAATTCACCCGCATCGGTCAACAATAGAGACACGGAATCAGGGTCATCCAAGGCATCGAACATTGACCAGTCCACGTTGCCGACGGGTGCCTCCCTGGCAGCCTGTCGGACTTAACGGGTCATAGCGTGGAAAAATCGATTTGAGTCAGATTTTCCGATTTTTTGAGGCGAATAACACCGCTAATAAACATCCCCGCCCCAAGGGGCGGGGTATTTAGAAGAATTCGCTCGCTTCGCATTGCTTAGTGTTTATTCGCCGCAAGCGGCGTGGAATAGAACCCTCAGAGATTTAACCAACAAGATCGGGACATCTGGCCAAACTCGGGTTTTGTGCAGTAGATCACCTCAAGTCCGACAGGCTCCCTAGTCCAACCACCTCAAAAGGCCACCCCTGCGTTCGATTGCAAACCCCGTTTTCCAGACCCCTGCGTTAATAGCTCTGAATACCACAGGAGAACTCTTCATGATCGAGACACTTGCAGCCAGGATTTTCAGGGGAACCATTGCTATCGGCATCACCGTGTCCCTGTTCGTCCTGATGAATCATCTGATCACCGCTGAGGCCCAGGCTCTGGGCAGCGCCGAGGACAGTACCGCCGTTCGATTTGGGCCGGTGGATCTGGAACAGGTCACCGCAACGATAGATCGAAAGAAACCAGTGCTGCCCAAGAGGCCGGTTCCTCCACCCAAAAGCCCTCAGCTGACTCAGAACGATGACCCCACTCCGAGGCAATTGCCCATGCCCATCAATCTTCCTGATCTGGCGCCTGGAGGGCCCGATGGAACAATAGGCATTCCTGTAAAAGGCCGGGGCATGAGTGATTCGGATGCTCGGATCAAACTGGCAATGCAACCTAAATACCCGGACCGGGCACGGATGAGAAAACTGGAAGGAACGGTCACTGTGGCCTTCACAATCACCGAGACAGGCCAGACAATCGACGCAACGGTTGTCGCCAGTTCGCCTCCCCGTATTTTTGATCAGGAAGCACTGAATGCCATTAGTCGTTGGCAGTTCTGGCCCAAGATCAAAGATGGAAAGCCGGTTGCCATGCGCGCCACTCAAACCATCGACTTCAGCCTCGAAAACGGCTAACGAACTTCTAAGGAGCCTCTGAACAAGTCGTGACCGACTGTCTTGAGCGTTAAATCCGCCCAGACTTGTTCAGAAGCTCCCTAAGCCTTCCTCCCCGGCGTCATTGAGATCGGGTGGGCCGCTGTTTATACTGCCGGACCCACCCGATCAAGGTCGACGCATGTCTGACTGCCGAATCCAGGACCTCACCATCCAGCCCGACACTCTGTCCGAGGCCAGTCTGGCTCAGGTCAGAATCATCCTCGTGATCGAGGTCGCACTGCTGACTGATCTGACTGTCGAACTGAACTGGGTCAACGCCGAGGGCAAGATCGTCGCCTGTTCCAGCACCTCAGACGCCGGCATGGACATCGCCTGGCTGCCGCGCGGCGCGTTTCGACTGGACTGGCTTTGCCCGGATCTGGCACTGCCCGCAGGGGCCTACCGAGTCCATGTCAATGTCTTCCGGCAACATCTGGCGACCCAGGTTCTGACCACCGAACACGGCATCGACGTGATGATAGCGCCATCCGATGACTCTGACTCCGCAAGCCGCGCGGTCAAGGCCAGCTGGCAGTTGGACTCAGACGATGGACAGACCGACATGAGCACAATCGCCTGGCAGCAGGGCGACAGCAATTGGTTCTACCGGCATTTCGATCACGCCTGTCGGGTGATAGTGGACTACATGCTCGGCAACTCGGACCTGCTCAAAGGACAGATTCTCGACGTCGGTTGCGGCGACGGCATCACCGACCTGGGTGTATTTCATCGCTGCCGACCCGAACGGCTGGTCGGCGTCGATCCGTTCAAGGGCTATGAACGACTACCGGAGATTTGCAAGGATCATCAGATTCCACTCGAGCACTTGCCCGAAGGACTTGAATTTGTCGACGCGTCGGGCAACGACCTTCCCTTCGAGGACAACAGCTTTGATGTCGTTCTGTCATGGGGATCGCTGGAGCACATCGTCGGCGGCTATCGCGAGACGCTGCTGGAAATCAAACGCGTGCTGAAGGACGGTGGCCTGTTGTTTGTTCATCCCGGACTTTACTACTCCAACATCGGCCACCATCTGGGCGAGTTCAGTGACGAACCGTTCTTTCACCTGACCCGCGACGACCAGGTCGTCCATGACATGGTCCTGAACAGCTCGCCCGATTACATGGATCGCGCCGGCGAGTTCAGTTCACCGGAGCAATACTGGCAGTGGTACAAGGAATTGAATCCGATTCGAGTCGACGAGTTCGAGCTGCAGCTGAAGGAACTGGGTTTCGAGTTCTACCGGGCTTCGCTACGAGTCGCACATCAGATCAAATACGTCCACCCTCGGATGCAGAACTATCGGATGCAGGACATGGCGACCGACGAGCTGTATCTGTCGGCATACAACCGCAAGACATGACATCTTGTCAGTGGCTGAGACATCTGATCATTCTGTGTGGGGCCGGGTTGATTCCCAGTCTTCACGCTGCCGACATCACTGTCTCCACGACGGCCTATGACCTGGTCGAGGACGGCGGCTGTTCACTTCGAGAAGCCGTTCGCAACGCCAAGAACGACAACGGTGCGTCGGTCGATTGCGTGGCAGGCCTGGGCGCAGACCGGATCTTCTTCGATCCGCTGCTGGATGGTCAGGTCATTGTGGTGACCACTCGACTGGTCATCGATTCGGACATTGCTCTGCTCGGTCGCGGCGCTGATCTTCTGTCGCTCTCAGGCGATGGCAAGACCCATCTGTTTGAAGTCACACCAACAGGTCTGCTGAGGATTGAGGCACTGACCCTGACCGAAGGCAGCGCCCCAAACGGCGGCCTGGTCCAGTCCGAAGGCCTGCTGATCATTCGCAACAGCACCCTGTCAATGAGCGATGCCGACACAGGCGGTGGCGCCCTGTTCATCAGCGCCTCGGAGACCCTTCTCGAGGGCGTCACGTTGTCCGGCAATCGAACGGATCTGGGGGGTGCTGCGATCGAAAATCTGGGCTCATTGACGCTGATCAACAGCACCGTCTCGGATAACTGGTCATTCAACGACAGCGCCATTCGCAGCAGCGGCAGCCTGACCTTGAGGCAGGTCACAGTGGCCGAATCGATGGGCAACGGATTGCAAGTCACCTCTGGCAACTGGTCCATCATCAACAGTGTCATCACCGATTCGAGCGGGCAGGACTGTCTCGCCAACAACCCTGCAGACACCGAGATCACAAGCCTGATCTCAGATGCCAGCTGTCAGGCCAGTTTCAGTGGCCTGTCGCTGCTCGGCCCGCTAACCGATAACGGTGGTACCACACTGACCCATGCTCCGGAAGACTTCAGCGCACTCCGGGAAATAGCCGATCCGCTTGAATGCGAACCGATCGATCAGCGCGGCGTAGCCCGCCCGCTCGGCATCGGTTGTGACATCGGTGCCGTTGAAGCCACACCTGGTCTGATTTTTTCGGACAGTTTCGAAACCTTGTCTGTCTCAAGAAGGCACTATTGGCACCGCTGAGCACCTGCCAGGTCACTCAGTCTGGCATCTGCTGAATCCAAGGACCGAATCAAGCTTTGACCCTGCGACTATTCGCCCTGCTAGCAGCCTGTCGGGCTTAACGGGTCGTCACAAGGAACAGTCGATTTGAGTCAGGTTTTTCGATCTTTTGAGGCGAATAGCACCGCTATTTTATGATGCCCGACTTCAATTTTTGCGACTGATGATTGCTCAAATGCACACCGTTGGTGTGCCCATCATGCTGGGAACCGATTCCCCCACGGTACCTGGCGTTCCGGGTTTTTCAGCCCATGAGGAACTGCTCGCACTTGGCACCACTGGCTTGCCTCCGATAGAGATCCCGAAAATTGCCACGCGCCATGCCAGCGAGTCCATCAACCAGACACTGCCAGGCAGAACCCGGCTCGGGGTCATCACAGTAGCTGCCACTGCAGACCTGATCCTGCTCGAGGACAACCCACTGAACAATCTGGCCCACAGTCAGAGTATTGTCGGCGTCACCTATCGCGGACACTGGCGATCAGCCGACTGGTTCAGGCCACGGCTGGAGGCCATCGCCACCAGCTACACGGCGCCCTGATGAGAGCGTGACTGGCGAATTCGGCTGTTATCTCACAGCGCATCTCCCTACAATGCGTGCATGAGCAAAAAGAACACTCCCATCCCGGTATTCGACTCACCCATCATCGAAACCCATTGTCATCTCGATTATCTGAAACAGGATGATCCTGCTGGTATTGTCGAGCGTGCGCAGTCAGTCGGCGTCGAGACGCTGATCACCATTGCCGTCTCACCTGACAACCTGTCGGCTGTCCGCGAGATGGTTGCAGCGATTGATGTGGTGTACGGCACCCAGGGCATACACCCGCATGATGCCCGGCTGTTCAATGCAGAGGTCGATGGCGAAATTTGCGCGCACCTGGACGACCCGAAAATCGTCGCGGTCGGCGAAATCGGACTCGATTATCATTACGACAATTCGCCTCGGGACGTTCAGCGCGACGTGTTTTCCCGTCAGCTGGAAATGGCGGCCGAGTCTGGCTTGCCGGTGGTCATCCATTCGCGCGACGCCGATGAGGACACCATCGCGATACTCGCAGAGCACGTCGATGCCATGGCCAACAAAGGCGTCATCCACAGCTTCACCTCCGGGCCTGAGCTTGCCGAGTATTGCCTCGGCGTTGGGTTTTGTCTGGGCTTCAACGGCATCATCACCTTCAATGCCGCCGAGAACGTGCGTGACATTGTCCGCATGACACCGCTGGATCAGCTGTTGCTGGAAACCGATTCGCCGTTTCTGACACCCGTGCCGTATCGCGGTAGGGAAAATGCCCCGTTCTACATCCCCTTTGTCGCGCAGAAAGTGGCTGACTTGCTCGACACTCCGGTGGAGGATGTCATCAATCAGACAACAAGCAATGCTCGTCGGGTGTTTGCTCTGGAACCGGCATCCAGCAACGCCTGAATGACGGCTGGGACGGATCACACGCATCACATGACATGAGCCAGAATCAATCCCTCAGCGCTACCTGCGTGATTCAGTATCCGATGCGCGCTCATCACAAGGCTCTGGTCGGTATCACCGGGCTTGGTCTGACTGCCGCAGGCGTGGCAACCGCGCTGACCGGTGAATGGGTCTTTACCAGCATCTTCGCAGACCTGGGAATCGCATTACTGGCAAGTCTGACTCTGATGCTGCAAAAAACACGACTCCAGGGAGCCTCTGAACAAGTCTTAAGCGAGTTGGATTGAGAAGGGAAATGCATCCGATCAAGGCGCATGAACCGAGTCATCGTGGTGCTATGACTCGGTTCATGCAACGCAGAGGGGGCGTGTTTGACGCTCAAGACAGCCGATCACGACTTGTTCAGAGGCTCCCCAGGTCGATGAAGCCGGTCTTTCCTGCACGCGCTGGATGATCCGAGCGGGAGAACCGAAACACTGGCAACGATCGACCATCGAATCACTCGAAGTGTCAGTCAATACCACCATCAACAGCAAGACCTTTTATCAGCATGAATTAATCACCCATGATCAGCAACGACACACTGTCACTGACAAGATCAGCGGCCACCGAGACGTCGAAGCACCGGCTCGTCATTTGAGTCGCGATCTGAACCTGACCTGACCAAAAGCCTGATGAGTCGCAATGAGATTCTGCAAGCAGACTGGTTTTTCCAGCGCACTCTTCGCCAATTTCTGACGACCAGATTGGCAGATCTCGCTGGCATTGTTCGTATTGCTTGATAACATTCATTGTATGGTTGAGAGAGTCGACTGCGAACTGATGAGGGAAAGACCATGAGCAACCTGACCAAGAACGGCAAGGGCCGCGGATGCCTGATCCTGTTTGGCTTGATTTTCTTCGTCGCCGGATTGGTGCCCGGCTGGATTGGCTACAGCATGATCAGTCAATCCATTCAGGCTCGAAGCTGGACGCCGGTCGAGGCCACCATCCTGTCGACCAATCTGGACAGCAGCACTGACGATGAAGGCAGCACGACTTATTCGGTCAGCGGACGGTTCAGCTACCGATGGCAAGGTCGGACTCTGACCCACGATCAGGTCAGCTTTGATGCGGGCAGCGACAACATCGGCAGCTTTCATCAGGACGCCTACAGCACGCTGTCGGAGGCCAAGCAAGCCGGCCAGACGCTGACCGCCTGGGTCGACCCGGACAATCCGGAACGCGCCGTCATTTTCCGCGATATCCGTTGGGGCATGGTACTGTTCCTGTTCATGTTCACGCTGGTGTTCTCCGGCGTCGGCGCAGGGATCATGCTGTTCTCGATCATAGGCGGGCGCAAGCTTAAACAACGCACTCAAAAGATTCAGAAACGCAAGGCCGCCATGGGCTATGGTCCTCTGGCAAACCAGTCAGATGAACGCCACTCGGCACAGGACCCGATGATGGCCCAGCGCCAGGCAGCTTCCGGCCTGAGTCAAGCCACCAATGTGTCCGAGATACCGGTCGAACCCTGGGAGCTCGCCTTTCCCAGCAACGAACTGAGCTGTGGCAGCAAAAGCATGATGTGGTTTTTTCTGGTTTTCGCCATTTTCTGGAATCTGATCTCCCTGCCGGTCTGGTTTTTTATTCCCGAACAAGTGGCCAATGGCGATATGGTCGCCTTGCTGGCTTTTCTGTTTCCACTGGTCGGGGCAGGTCTGGCGTTTGCCGCTGGATATCAGATCGTCAAACATCGAAAATACGGGCGTGGCACTCTGACCTTGTCGACCTTCCCAGCTCATCCTGGTGGTGTGCTCAAAGGCAGGCTGATCGTCCCCAGGGACGTCCAGGCCGAGGAGTTTGACGTCACTCTGAACTGTCTGTCACGGCGAACGTCGGGCAGTGGCAAGAATCGCCGCACCCGTGAATCCTCAATCTGGCAGGATCAAACCCGAGTCTCGATTCAGCATTATGGCGACGAGGGTTGCAGCGCCTCGATCCGGATGAGCATCCCGAAAGATGCACGCCCCAGCACCTCCTTCAGTGGCGAGGATGGCATCCTCTGGCAAGTAAGCCTGTCGGCCCAATGTCCAGGTGTGGACTTCAGCCAGAGCTACAATCTACCGGTGATCGCAGGGGTAACATCTGCCATGGATGATGATCTGATGGATGCCTTGTCGGCGCCCTTTCAGAGCGACCTGGACTCCGAAGCTACACTCGATGGCGGCGACTGGCGTGCCACCGGTGTGATCCATGAACTGGGCAGCAGCGCCTATCAATTCCCCGGCTATCGCAGCATTACCGGCACGTTGATCACCGCAGTCATGGCGCTGGTCTTCGGTGGCATTGGCGTCGGCACGGGAATTGCCGGTGAATGGTTCTTTTCCGTCATCTTCGGCCTGGTGGGGTTGGGCATCGGAGCAGTCTGCTACTACATGCTGTGCAAGACGCGACTGGAGGTCGACAGCGCCGGCCTGCGCCGAGCGCGCGGCATCGTGCGGCTGGGTCGAGGGCGCTACTGGCGACGCGACGCCATCGATTCGGTCAAGGTTGCTGTAGGCGGCTCTGTCAATAATCGTCAGTTCTATCGCATCATGCTGACTGGCAATGACAAGAAAAAACACTCACTGGTTGGCATGCTGCCCAACAAGCGAGACGCTCATGCGCTGGCACAACGATTTGTCGATACCCTGAACCTGGGCTAGGGAACCTCTGAACCAGTCATGACCGCTTGTCTTGAGCGTCAAACACGCCCCCTCTACGTTGCATGAACCGAGCCATCGCACCACTATGACTCGGTTCATGCGCCTTGATCGGACGTATTTGCCATCTCAATCCAATCCACCCAGACTTATTCAGAGGCTCCCTATCAGCCTGTCGGACTTGAGGTGATCTACTGCACAAAACCGACTTTTCCTCGCGACGACCGGTTAAGCCTGACAGGCTCCCTGGCCCGCATTATTCATGAACCTGCTACCAGAGCCCATTTTTCCGTTTCTGTCGTGTAATCGCAGGACCTATCAACGTCAAAGTTGTCTTGATCTCGGTACTCTGGCTAATGAGGGTGTTCAATTCAGGATTTGGCGGGCTTTTTCATGATGTCCAGGCGAGTGAGCTTCTCGGTGAACCCGATATGGTTGTTAAAAGGGCTGGGTTAACGTCTCTGTTTATGTAGGTATTGCGCCGACAGAACGGGCGATGCGCCGCCAGTCATCCGCATAGGGCGTACTCATCGGCAGGTGTCATACGACTCGACGCACCGAAGACTCGATCCAGGCACCTGATTTCAATAGCCGCAACCGGAGCGTGCTGACCTGAGCCCGGGCACAACTGGTTTGGCCTGCATGCAACCGCAATTCCTGCATCAGCACGTAGGCAGCCGCTGTCATGAGCGCTCGAAGCTGCTTGGCTTTGAAACTCGTGCAACTGGTGCGATCAATCTCGAGGCCGAGCTTGAGTTCCTTGATCCGGTTTTCGACATCGCCACGTGCGCAGTAGACCTTCTCATAGATGAGCTTCGGCGTTGTTTTCAAGTGGGTGACGATAAAGCGCGGGTTCTCTTTGGGTTTGCGTCCGGGATGCAGAGCGATATCAGCTTTGATGATCACGCGCCGCTTCTGCTTCCAACTGCCTGCCGCATAGAGACATTCGCCAAAGCGAGGGGTGGTTTTCTCACCCGCTTCGAGACTGTCACGCAGCGGTGCCATCAGCGGCTCAGCGAAGCGTAGCAGCACCGGGTTTTTTCCCATACAAACCACAGACTCAAGGCGCTGGGCCTCGAAGAACTCATACAACTCAGGACCGGTGAAGCCGGCATCAAGACGAATCCGGATTTTTGCTTTGGGGAACGCTTTGCGCAGTCGCGGCAACAGGCGTTTCAGAATACTCAGGCAACCATGGTTCGCCGGGGAGTTACCGGCTCGCAAGACACAGCAAAATAAGTACTGATCCGGCTCATTGTCGAAGGTCAGACAGCCTGCCATCGGTAAGTAACAGTGGCTATCGTAAAGTTTGTTGAAAAAGCTGAGCTGTTGTCCGCCATGGGTCGCATCCTCGGTCGGATCCAGATCGATGGTGATCCGTTTAGTGTTGCCTTTACGCCGCCGGTGTCGCTGGATGACGGCCGCTGCCAGGGTCTCGGACATTTGCAATAGATCACTGGAGCGAACTGCATTTTAAAAACGCGACGGTGTCGCTTGGGAGGCCAACGCCGAACCGTTTATCGGGTCACGTCCGGCCAACAGCTTGAAGACCGGACCATCAGCAATACGCGCTGCATCGTTACCATCCGCATCACCACAGGCAATGCCGAACATCCGTTGCTGAAAAATCTCCTGACAGGAATGCTG
>QIKT01000138.1 GCA_003233095.1 Oceanospirillales bacterium
CCGCGAACTGGACGGCGGCCAGCAGTGGACTGCCAGCCACGGTCACTGTGACCGATCTGAGTCTGTCGCCAGTGATGCCTGATACGGTGTATGCCGCAACAGTCCCGCATGGTGTCTACAGAACCATTAACGGCGGGGTGACCTGGACGGCGGCCAACACGGGTCTGGTGACAGGCATCGATACTATTCAGGTCAGCCCGGTCAACGCCAGTCGCGTCTATGCGGGTGCCAGGGATTCAGGGTCTGGCTTGAGCGGTTTTTTTGAAACCATTGATGGTGGCCTCAGCTGGTCTGACGTCAGTGGATTGTTGCCTGCACCATATTCACCGGATGCGGTGGTCAGAGATATCGAGTTTGTCGGGTTTACCGGTGAATTGTATGTCGTCACCACCTCAGGCGTGTTCAAGAGCATCGATGATGGGGTCAGCTTCAGTCATGTTCCCGGTCCTTTCGGTGAGCGCATTGCGGTCAGCCCCAGCAATAGCAACGAATTGATTTTGAGTGGCGGGCTCGGTCTCTGGCGCAGCAGCGATGCAGGCGTCACCTGGACACAGACGTTGGCAGATTTTGCCGGCAATGCCACTGAGGTAGCCACCTCTACCGCGATACTCTTTGACCCCTTCAACCCGGCCAGAAAACTGGCTGGATCGCAGAGCAATGGAGTGTATCTGCAACCATCCAACGGCGCGCCATGGACGCCTCAGGTAGCCGGTATGAACTCATTGATTATTCGTGCTCTTGCAGTTCACCCAGTTGATCCTGATCAGCTCTACGCTGGGGTGGGAGACGTTTTCAGTCCATCACTGGTGCATTTTTCAAGCAATGACAGGGGATTGACCTGGACAGCTAACAATAACGGTTTGGGTGCGCTTCATTTTCGCGATATCCAGATTGATCCGTTCACAGCGGCAACCGTTCCAGGAACTCACCTGTATGCGGTCGGTCGTGATCTGCCGTCTCTCGAGTTCAGCGGCATGTTCTCCGATGGCGATGGCAGTATTTACAAGAGCACAGACGGTGGCGTTAGCTGGGTGACGATCGATAACGGTATCCCACTGAGTGTCGGGCCGCCCAGCAATACGCTGTTTGGCACGGTGCGTGAGGTTGCGCTTGATCTGAACAGCAGCATTGCCGGTGGTCCCGTGCAGACGCTCTACGCGGCAGGCACAGGAACTTATCAGGATGATGGAATGGGAGGCAGCACCAAGATCGCCGGGGTGATCTATAAATCGACTGACGCCGGAGCCAACTGGACCGTGTCGGACAATGGAATCGCCGGTCCAGTCAGTGGTATTTCCCCCCGCCCAGCAGCGGTCAAGATTGTGATTGATCCTTCGGACTCCAACACTCTGTATGCGGCCACCTTTCTGACAGGCTATGACCCGTCAGTGCCTTCAACGGTCAACAACGGCATCTGGAAATCAATCGATGCGGGGGCCAACTGGACTCACTCCAGTGTGGGTTTGCCAACCATTTCAGGGCCTGGCAGCAGCGAATACTCGGTGTTGTCGCTGACTATCGATCCAACCTTGACAACTCGGCTGTATGCGTCGGTTCATGAACCCAGCACGCTGGAATCGGAGGTCTACAAGTCTGAGGATTCCGGCGCGAACTGGGCGGTGGCCAGCACTGGAATTGCGACGTCGGACATCCGTGATGTCCGTGTGGACACTACTGGAGCAGTGTATGCGGCGGCAGCTGGAACGTCTGGCAACCCTGGCGGCGTCTATCGTTCGACTGACAATGGCATCAGTTGGCAATCGCTCAGTGTGGGCCTGGATGGCAATATCAATGTGCTGACATTGAAAGTGGATGAATCGGGACCTGCTCCAGTGCTGTACATAGGCGGCACGCAAAGCATTCACACTTACGAAATCGCGCCTGATGAAGATATCGATGGTGCGCTCAACACGACTGAAGCTGGCGCGCCGAATGCTGGCGATGGGAATAATGATGGAATGGCTGATAGCGAGCAGGCGCAGGTCGCCTCGCTGCCCGCAGAGCCAGTCGATGCAGGTATTTTTAGTCAGGCTGGTGCCAGGCAGGGTGGGGCTGCCGAGTATGTCTCGATCAGCGTGACAGCCATTGACGGAAGTTGCTCCTCTTTGGAAGATGCACAATCGCTGGGTGACAATCAGGTGCCCAACGATCCGCCCCGTTCCTTTGAACACGGCATTGTTCGATTTGGCATCGTTCAATGTGAACAGGCAACGGTTGAGGTGATCTTCCACGGTGCTACTGACTTTGCAGGCCCCGATTGGTCAATGAGAATTTTCGCCCCCTCGCCGAACGAACCCGGTGTGTTTGAATGGCAGACCTTGCCAGCGACGGTTCTGGGCAATGTCTGGACACTGACCCTCACGGACGGTCAGCTCGGTGACCTTCGTCCCGACAACGGACGAATTCTCTTCCAGGGTGGTCCCGGACGATTCAATGATGCGGTCTTCGAGGACAGCTTCGAAGACTGAAAGATCACGTAGGCATCAAGGACCCATGCGTCTTATCACGTATGGGTCCTGTGCGTCTGATCGGACTCGATCAACTTCTCATCATTTCCTGCTATACGCTTCGTGCATCCTGACATCGCTCAGGCTAAAATGCGCCACGTGTTTCTCTGACGTCCCGGTTGTGCCACGTCTCCAGGAGCCTGTCGAACTTGGCCGATCAACGCGATGGAAAGCCGGTTTGAGTGAGGTTTTTGGATCTTTTGAGGCGAATAGCACCGCAATATAACGAAAAAGATGTAAAAACCTGGCCACAACGGGTTTTCCGCAGTAGATCATGTCAAGTCCAACAGGTTCCCTGGTCAATAACGGGGTCGGTGATTGTGTCGGCTATCGTATCATCCGGTCAGGGAGGGGATCGATGCCTGAGTTACAGGCAATCGATAGACGAATCAAGCAGTCCGTCATCTGAGCGGTCCGACGGATGATCATTGGTGCCAATCCGAACATCCGCACAGTCAGGGTGTGAAGGGCGAAACAGGAAAACGATTATGCGTATTGGGATTCCGAAAGAAATCAAGAACCGCGAATATCGAGTGGGTCTGACACCCAGTTCTGTTCGTGAATTTACCTCACGTGGTCATGAAATGTATGTAGAGACTGAGGCCGGCAGCGCGATTGGTTTGACCAATCAGGATTATCAGGTCGCCGGTGCCACGATTCTCGATACTGCAGCGGCGGTGTTTGACGCCGCTGAAATGATCATCAAGGTCAAGGAGCCGCAAGCCTCCGAGAGAGCCATGCTCAATGATGGTCATCTGTTGTTTGCGTATTTGCATCTGGCTCCGGACCGCCCTCAAACCGAAGAGCTCATCGAGTCAGGCGCATGTTGTATTGCCTACGAGACGGTCACCGATCGACACGGACGCCTGCCACTGCTGGCACCAATGTCAGAAGTCGCAGGTCGGCTTTCGATCCAGGCAGGCGCATCCTGTCTTGAGAAGGCCAAAGGCGGTGGCGGAATTCTACTAGGTGGCGTTCCGGGTGTCGCTCCTGGAAAAGTGACCATCATTGGTGGCGGTGCCGTCGGCCTGAATGCCGCTCAGATGGCGGTGGGGCTAGGGGCTGATGTGCGTATCCTGGATCGAGATCTGGATGTGCTGAGGCGTCTTGATCAGATGTTCGATTCAAGAATTCAAACCATCTTTTCCACCGCAGATACGATCGAAATGAATGTGCTGGATTCAGACCTGGTGGTCGGTGGCGTCCTGATCCCCGGTGCTGCAGCGCCCAAATTGGTTACCAGGGAGCACATCAGACAGATGCGGCCGGGATCGGTAGTCGTCGATGTGGCTATTGATCAGGGCGGTTGCTTCGAAACCTCCAGGCCGACCACTCACGATGACCCGATCTACATCGTTGATGAGGTTGTTCACTACTGCGTGGCCAACATGCCGGGTGCGGTGGCACGCACATCGACCTTTTCGCTGAACAACGCAACCTTGTCGTTTGCGCTCTCTCTTGCCAACAAAGGTGCTCGACAAGCAATGCTGGATGACGTGCATCTGCTCAATGGTCTGAACGTACACCAGGGCATGTTGACTTGCCGAGAAGTAGCAGAGGCACTGGATATCGAGTTCACCGAGCCGCTGCAGGCGCTCAGCAATCACTGATCAATAAAGTCTCGACAAGCCTGCTCCACTCGGAGCAGGCTGTTTTCACTGACATCCCAGCTGACCACCCATCGATACAGGTCTTCGGTTCCAGGCCAGCGGTGATATTGGCAGCCTGCTGCAACCAGGTGCTGGTTCAATTCTTCACTCAGATGGGCAAACAGTTCATTCGCCTGTATGGGGGCAGCCAGCCGACAATGGTCGCCCAGGCGGCTCAGCGACTCGCCGAGCCGCCGAGCCGCCGTGTTGGTCTGGCTAGCCAGAGTCAGCCATAATTCTTCCTCTGTCGCGGCCAGTAACTGGGCTGAGACATAACGCATTTTGGACAGCAGATGACCGCCTTTCATCCGAAGTCGACCGAACTGGTCTGCCAGCTTCGGGTTGAAGAACATCACGGCCTCTGCCGCCATCGCCCCATTTTTGGTCAATCCGAACGACAGCACATCAATCCCTGCATGATGAGTCATCTCAGCCGGCGTGCATCCGATCGACACCAGCGCATTGGCAAATCGAGCACCGTCCATGTGAGTCAACATGTCATGATTCCGGGCGACCGCTGTCAGTGCCCGAATCTGTTCAAGAGAATAGACCGTGCCCCATTCGGTTGCCTGAGTGAGACTGAGCACAGCAGGCAGCGGATCATGGTCTCCCTTGAAACCCAGCAGGGACAGCGTCCTGGACAGCGCACTGACGTCCATTCGTCCAGCGGTGCCTTCTACTGTCATCATCTTGGCGCCGTGACTGTAGAATTCGGCAGCGCCGCACTCATCGACATTCAGATGAGCGTCCTGATGACAGAATATCGCCCCATAGCTGGGACTCAACTGTGCCATGCACAGGGCGTTGGCCGCTGTCCCGCTGACCATGGGATAGACAACCACCTCAGTATCGAAGATTTGCGAGAAATGATCATTCAGTTGCAGGCTCCAGGGGTCAGCGCCATACGCCGAGGCAGAACCGACATTGGCTTCCATCAGTGCTGACATGATTTTAGGGTGGACGGGTGCTTCATTATCACTTCTGAAATTCATGGGCTTGGTGTATTCTTTCGATCTGTTAAGACACCATGCGGGTGTCGGAAATGGCAGGGTATCATGGCTTGGCTTGTTGGTATTGCCGGCGTGTGACACCGAGTATCATTGGCCCGTTCTCAAGGGCCACCAGGCGTATCAAGGGGAGACTGATGACACAGCTCGACGAGAAGAAACTGGCGCAGATCAGGCGGGAATTCGACTATTTTGACAAGGATGGCAGTGGCCAGTTGGACAAATCCGAATTCCGTCAGTTGTTTGCCATTCTGGCGCCGGATTCCAAGCGCAAAGAAGCGGATGAAGGCTTTGCTGCGATTGATGAAGATAGCAGCGGTAGCATCGAATTTGATGAGTTCGTGGGTTGGTGGCAGAGCAACTGGATGGTGTACTGAACACCGACCTGCCATCCCTTCGAGCAGCGTGGATATTGCTCGCTTTGATCAGTTTGATCAGTTTGATGGGCTGTGGCACCACGCCGCCATCGCAAAGTAATGATCTGTGTCAGTTGTTTGAGGAAAAGCCGAAGTGGCTGAAGGCTGCACGGCGCAGCGAAGATGCCTGGGGCACGCCCATTCATGTTCAAATGTCGATCATGTTTCAGGAGTCCGGATTCAACGCCCGAGCGCGACCGAAGCGAACGCGCATTCTGGGCATCATTCCAGGTTCACGACCATCCAATGCCTATGGCTACCCTCAGGCCAAGGATGAGACATGGGACTGGTACAAGCGTGAGACGGGCAATCGCGGTGCGGATCGGGACAAGTTCCACGATGCCATCGATTTTATTGGCTGGTACACCCAGGTCAGTCAGCAGAAACTGGGGCTTTCGAAGTGGGATCCCAAGGCACAGTATCTGGCCTATCACGAGGGTCATGGCGGCTACAGTCGAGGGACCTATCAGTCCAAGACCTGGCTGATCAACACTGCGAATGTCGTGGACTCTCGCGCCAGGGGCTGGGGCGCACAGCTGAAGCGCTGTGGCATTCGCTAGCAGCCTGTCGGACTTGATCGATCAACGCGAGGGAAAGTCGATTTGAGTCAGGGTTTTGAATCTTTTGAGGCGAATAGCACCGCTATGGAACGAAAAATATGTAAAAATCTGTCCGCAACGGATTTCCCGTAGTAGGTCATGTGAAGTCCGACTGGCTCCCTGGTCAGGCTCAGGCCACTTTTAATCAGGGTTTGGCTCTGGCTGAGGGATTACCCTTCGGCAGATCCTCAGAGGTATCAGACGCCGTTGATCCGAGTCGATTAATGGTAATGACCTCGGCATTCTCGTCGGCGAGTTGTTGTTTCAGAGTCGATTCATCCAGCAGGGCATGAGCACCGCTTCGAAGATTCTCGAACACGTCCTTGTAACTGTCGGTCATTCGGTCAACGGCCGTGGCTGTCTGGCGAAAATGGGCGGCGACCTCCTGTCGATATCTTGCCAGCTCTCTGGCCGAATCGTCGGGCGTTCTGGAGGCTAGTCGCTTCATCAGGAAAAACGTCAGCGCAAAGGCAAGCAGTGCCCCGGCCAGAAATGCAATGATCAGTTCAAACATCAGGTCACTCACCTTGGATTGTATCGGAAGGTTTGGCCCTGAAAGACAAAAACCAGGGCGTTGCGGTGGACTTCGAGCAGAGTCAAACCGTTTTCGAGAGTATCTCCTTCCACATAGACTTCGCCATCAATTCTGGCAAATCGCCTGGCAGACTCTTCGCTGGCCAACCAACCGGCGACCGAGAACTCGGGAAGCTGAGACCGAACTGACCAGTCCAGCTGCCATAGTTCGGGATATTCGACCTGTGGTCCGTCTGCTGGAGCCGGCGGGATTTGCATTGACTCGCTTTCGGCCAAGGCACAGGGGGTCGTCAGGGCGAATAGCAGGCTCAATATCAAGGGCAATCGATTCATGTCAGCAGTTCTTCGAACACCTCAAAGGTCCCGTGTGCACGATCTGCAAAAAAACGGGTCAACGTACGTTGGACAATCGGAAACGCCAAATGATCCCATGGGATTTCTTCTTCTTCAAACAGGGCAACGTCACTGCTTTCTTCTCCAACGCCATAGCGTCCTTCAGCCAGCTGACCTTGATACATCAGGTACACCTGTCCAACGCGAGGCAGGCTGAAAACGGCGTAAAGTGACGGGTCGACAGGAGTGGCCAAGGCTTCTTCATGACATTCTCTGGCGGCGCCATCAATGGCGCTTTCACCCAATTCCATAAACCCCGCTGGAAGCGTCCAGAAGCCATGTCGTGGTTCGATGCTTCGACGAGCCAGCAATACCTTGCTGCCGTGATACATCAGACATCCGGCAACAACCTTCGGGTTCTGATAGTGAATCGTCTCGCAATCGGAGCAGACAAATCGGTCACGGTTGTCGCCTTCGGGAATTCGTTTGTGCAACGCGCCAGAGCCGCACTCCATGCAATAATTCATAGCTCGAAGTATGGGGCTGACACAGGCAAAACGAAAGGGTTCAGTGCCCTTGGGAGCCTGTCGGACGTAACATGGTCTACTGCGGAAAATCCGAGTTTGGCCAGATTTCCGGATTTTTTTTCGTTACATAGCAGTGCTATTCGCCTCAAAAAATCCAAAAAATCTGACTCAAATCGGCTTTTCCTCGCGTTGATCGGTCAAGTCCGACTGGGTCCTGGTTTGCCATACATCTTGTTGTTGGCGTCGATGATTCTCAAGAAGGCATTATATCGGGACTGATCGACCTGGCCTGACTGTGCGGCTTTGATCAGGGCGCATCCGGGTTCGTGCCGGTGGGAGCAGTCATTGAATCGACATTCGCTCACATGCGGGGAAAAGTCAGGAAAACCGGCTGCAATCTGCTGCGTTGACATCTGCCAGAGGCCATACTCCCAGACGCCCGGTGAGTCAATGATAGCCGTCTGGGGTGTATCGCCAGTTCGATACAGGGTGGTACTGGTCGTGGTATGCCGGCCTTTTCCGGTCGAGTTGGAAATTCGATTGGTTTGCAAGTCGAGGTCCGGTACCAGTGCATTGATCAGGCTGCTCTTGCCGACACCCGATTGCCCGACCAGAATAGTGGTCTGGCCACGGATCAGATCCAGCACCGAATCCAGGCCAATCTGTCGATGGGCGCTGCAATGCAGCACAGGAATATCGCTGTCTCTGAGAACCTGGGGGATCATTGCATACAGGCTGTCGGAGTCGGTCTGCAAATCCGACTTGTTGATGATCAGCGCCGCACTAAGGTGATTGGCATGACAGGCGATCAGATATCGATTGACTAAATCTCGGGTGGGTGCAGGTTCTGGGGCGATGCAAATCAGTGCCTGATCGACGTTGGCTGCGATGACCTGAGGTCGGCCGCGTCGATCTCCGCGAGCAAATTCGTTGTCTCGAGCTACAATCTCGCTGACCCACTGTGACTGTGTGTCATGTCCGATGCGAACATGATCTCCGCAGACCGGCCGACCAACCGATCGTCTCAATTGGCAGACACTCAATGTTAATTGTTCATCTTCGACCAGACACTCCTTGCCATAGCTGCAGATCACCGTCCCTGGGTGTGAGGTGTCGGTCATGGTTATTACGTTAGTCCTTGAGGATGTCGCATCAATGTCCTGGCATGATACGTGCTGAGTCGTCTCATTACCAAACGGGATGATCATGTGGAGATGGCCGTTGTCATCAATCCAGACTGTACGTCATTGAGCTACCATCGTGCAGACGGTACTATGCCTGCCATACACGCGAAGAAGGAAGCCCCGTGCGAGATCCAACACATCTGATCTGGATCGATCTGGAAATGACTGGTCTGGACACCAATGATGATCTGATCATCGAAATTGCAACCATTGTCACCGACAGGGAGCTGAATGAAGTGGCCATCGGCCCAGTGTATGCCATTGGCCAGACTGAACAGCGTCTTGAGGCGATGGACGACTGGAACAGGACTCAGCATCAGTCATCAGGGCTGTGGCAACGCGTTCTGGAAAGCAATGTCAGTGTGGCTGAAGCAGAAGAGGGGACAGTGGCGTTTCTGAAGGAGCATCTGCCTCCTGCGACCTCACCGATGTGTGGCAACAGCATCTGTCAGGATCGTCGCTTCATGGCGCGCCTGATGCCTGGTCTGGAACACTATTTTCACTACCGCAATCTGGATGTCAGTACTGTCAAGGAACTGGCCAGGCGATGGGCACCTCGTTTGCTTGAGGGGTTCAACAAGGATTCGACCCATCTGGCATTGGGCGATATTCGCGATTCAATCGAGGAGTTGGCTTACTACCGGCAATTCATGGGCCAACTGGCCGGTCAGACCGGTCAGCCGGATTGCTGAGAACTCATCAGTCCTTTGATTGAGCGGCAGCGAGTCGATGCCAGGTCGGGACGATCGTATCCGGGTTCAGTGAGACGCTTTCAATGCCGTGAGCCATCAGCCATTCTGCCAGGTCCGGGTGGTCCGAAGGGCCCTGGCCACAGATACCGATGTATTTGCCCTGACGTCGACAGGCTTTGATGGCCATCTCCAGCAGCAGCTTGATGGCTGGATCTCGTTCGTCAAACAGATGCGCAATCAGACCTGAATCACGATCCAGGCCGAGCGTCAGCTGGGTGAGATCGTTCGAGCCAATCGAGAAGCCGTCGAAGTATTCGAGAAACTGATCAGCCAACAGGGCATTCGATGGCAGTTCGCACATCATGATGATCTTGAGGCCGTCTTCGCCACTCTTGAGGCCATTTTCTGCAAGTAGATCAATGCATTGCCGCGCCTCGTCAAGTGTTCTGACGAAGGGGATCATCACCCAGACGTTTTTCAGCCCCATGACTTCCCGCACTCGCTTGAGTGCCTTGCACTCCAGTTCAAAGCAGGGCCTGAAGCTTGGGTCGATGTAGCGGGCTGCACCGCGGAAGCCAAGCATTGGGTTTTCTTCTTCGGGCTCATATTGTTGACCCCCGATCAGGTTGGCATATTCGTTCGACTTGAAATCAGAGGTGCGCACGATAATCGGTTCAGGGTCGACCGAACAGGCCAGGGTGGCGATGCCTTCGGCCAGTTTTTCGACGTAAAAAGTGACCGGGTCGGCATACCCGGCCATCTGCTCGTCTATTCGGCTGCGGACGTCGGCCGGCTGAGCCTCCAGATTCAACAAGGCTCTGGGGTGCACGCCGATCATGCGATTGATGATGAATTCAAGTCGCGCCAGACCGATGCCACGATTGGGCAGCAGCGCAAAATCGAACGCCCTGTCGGGGTTGCCGACATTCATCATCACCTTCAGGTCCATTTCAGGCATCTGCTCGATGTCCGATGTTTGCACTTCGAAGTCGAGCAAGCCTGCATAGATGAATCCGGTGTCTCCTTCTGCGCAGGACACCGTCACTTCGATGCCGTCGGCAATCAGTTGGGTGGCGTCACCACAGCCAACCACAGCAGGAATACCCAATTCGCGCGCGATGATGGCAGCGTGGCAGGTACGACCGCCTCGGTCAGTGACAATCGCTGCTGCCCGCTTCATGACCGGCTCCCAATCCGGATCAGTCATCCCCGTGACCAACACATCCCCCGGCTTGACTCGATCCATTTCTGCGACGGATCTGATGACCCGGGTTCGCCCGGCGCCAATCCGCTGACCGATGCTGCGACCTTCTGTCAGCACAGGGCCGCGTTGTTTCAGTTTGAATCGTTCAATGACGCCTTTGGCGCTGCGACTCTTGACGGTTTCAGGGCGGGCCTGAACGATATAAATCTGCCCACTGACGCCGTCTTTTGCCCATTCGATATCCATCGGTCGGCCATAGTGAGTCTCGATAATCATGGCCTGACGGGCCAGATCCTGAATATCATGATCGCTAATGGAAAATTGCTGGCGCTCGCTCTCAGACGTTTCGATCGTCTGAACGCCACGGCCGTCGTCGGAATGAATCATCTTGCTCAACTTGCTGCCGATAGTCTTGCGGACCACGGCGTGATGTCCTGAGCTGATGGACGGCTTGTAGACATAGAATTCATCCGGGTTCACGCTACCCTGAACCACCGTTTCGCCCAACCCCCAGGCGCTGGTGATGAGCACGACCCGATCAAAGCCGGATTCGGTATCCAGTGTGAACATGACGCCGCTTGCGGCTAGGTCACTGCGCACCATTTGCTGCACGCCAACGGACAGCAGCACGACTTCATGCTCGAATCCCTGATGAACCCGGTAAGCAATCGCGCGATCGTTATACAAGGATGCGTAGACTTCATGAACCCGCGTGATCACGTTCTCCAGCCCGCTGACATTCAGAAAGGTTTCCTGCTGGCCGGCAAAAGAGGCCTCAGGCAGATCCTCGGCGGTGGCAGATGAGCGGACGGCCACAGACACAGCCTCGCCGAGTTCGGCTGTCATTGTTTGCCAGGCCTCACTGATCGCCGACTGCAACGCCTGGGGCAGTGGGGTATTCATGACCCAACTGCGGATTTGTTCACCCGCTGACCTCAGGGCCTGTATGTCATCCACGTCCAGATCGGCGAGTCGCTGGTAGATTCGATCTGCCAGTTGGTCGTGAGCGAGGAAGGCTTTGAATGCGGCAGACGTGGTGGCAAAACCACAGGGTACATGCACGCCAGCACCTGACAGCTGAGAAATCATTTCACCCAGGGAGGCATTTTTCCCGCCCACTCGATCGAGATCGGCCATGCCCAATTGGTTCAGCCACAGAATATAGTCGTTCAAGGGATGCTCCCGGTCGCAGGTCAGAACTAGCGGCCTATTTTACGCCAATGTGAAGCGCGTTGATACGTTCAGAATAGACGGATTCGGAGTCAGCAGCAGAGCGTTTACCGAGTCGATTGCAGGATCTGCAGGGTCGATTCAGCGGATTGTTTTCTGATTCGCCGCACTCGCGGTACTTGATGTCAGGGTCTTGCTTTGCTACAAACAACTCTCCACTGTGTGCGAGGATTTCTCATGGCCTATTTCGTTACCGGAGCAACCGGATTCATCGGCAGACATCTGATCGAACGATTGCTCAAAAGGCGGGGCAAGATCTATGTCCTTGTTCGAAGTGGATCCAAGAAGAAATTCAACGAACTGCTCGACCACTGGGAGACCGATGATTCGCGCGTCATCCCGGTGACCGGAGATCTGACCCGGCCCTGGCTGGGCATGACCAAAAAGAATCGAGAGATGCTGGATGGCAAAATCCGGCATTTCTATCATCTGGCTGCCATCTATGATTTCTCGGCGAGTGCCGAAAGCCAGATCAAGACCAATACCGAAGGAACCGAGCAAGCGGTCAGGTTGGCCAATGAGCTTAAGGCAGGCACCTTCCATCACTGCAGCTCGATCGCCGTTGCCGGAATATACAACGGCACCTTCCGCGAAGACATGTTCGAGCAGGCTGGTAATCTGGATAATCCCTATTTTCGCACCAAGCATGACTCCGAAGGCATTGTCCGAGAGCAGTGTCAGATGCCCACTCGAATCTATCGTCCGTCAATGGTTGTCGGACATTCGGATACCGGAGAAATGGACAAGATCGACGGTCCTTACTATTTCTTCAAGCTGATACAGAAAATGCGCAATGCTTTGCCTGCCTGGATGCCGATGGTCGGGATTGAAGGCGGCAGAATGAACATGGTTCCGGTCGATTATGTTGCCGATGCCATGGACTATCTGGGCCATCAGAAGGGCCTGGACGGCGAGTGCTTCCACCTGGTTGATCCAAGGCCGATGCGAATCGGTGAGGTGCTCAATGTCTTTGCCAAGGCAGCCCATGCGCCACAGATGACCATGCGACTGGATGCTCGAATGTTTGCGTTCATCCCAAGCGCCGTCAAGCAGGGTCTGTCCATGTTGCCGCCAGTCAAGCGCATTACCAACATGATTCTGGAAGATCTGGGTATCCCGCCGTCGATGCTTGGGATGATTTCCTATCCAACCCAGTTCGACAATCGCAATGCAGAGCAAGCCCTGAAAGGCTCCGGTATTCGCGTCCCGGATTTGCGTGATTAT
>QIKT01000026.1 GCA_003233095.1 Oceanospirillales bacterium
AAGATTCAGAGCTCCATGGGAGATGTGACCCATCAGGCTGGAGAGGTGGTCGGCGGGCACCGCGTGGTCAAGACCTACGGCGGACAAGCCCAGGAAGCGGCAACCTTTGCGGTCATCAACGAGAACAACCGCAAACAGAACGTCAAGCTGATAGCGACCCGAGCGGCCAGCACCACGGTGACTCAGTTCTTTGCCGGTATTGGATTGGCGATCATCGTCCTCATGGCAGCCACTCAGTCGACGGATCTGGAGCCGGGCGCCTTTGTCTCGTTCATTGTGGCCATGCTCGGCATCTTGCCTTCGCTGAAGAAGCTGGTGAACGTCAATGTAATGATCCAGAGGGCCATCACCGCAGGGCAGAGCATTTTCGCGTTACTGGATCATCCTGAAGAGGATCTGGTGAGCGGAACTGCCATCACCTCACTGGAGGGGGCGATCCGGTTTGATCACGTGTCGATGCGCTATGGTGATGAGAACGAACTGGTCCTGAAAGATATTTCTCTGGACATCAAACCGGGCACTGTGACGGCATTTGTCGGTCGGTCGGGCAGCGGAAAGACCAGTCTGGTGAGCCTGATACCCCGATTTTACGAACCCACCGGTGGGCGAATCCTGATCGATGGTCACGATCTGACCGACTATCGTCTCAGCGACCTGCGCGATCAGATTGCTCTGGTCAGCCAGGATGTGGTGCTGTTCGAAGATACCATCGCCAACAACATTGCCTATGGCACTATGCGCGGTGTCAGCAAGGACCGAATCGAGGATGCTGCACGGCGTGCGCATGCCCTCGAATTCATCGAGCATTTGCCTGAAGGCCTGGAAACACGAATCGGAGAGGGGGGCATTCAGTTATCGGGTGGTCAACGCCAACGTGTGGCCATTGCACGGGCGATTCTCAAGGATGCCCCGATCCTGATTCTTGACGAGGCCACCTCGGCGCTGGATACCCAGTCGGAGCAACTGATTCAGAAAGCGCTCGACGAGATGGTGGCCGATCGAACCACGCTGGTCATCGCGCATCGACTCTCGACGGTTGAGAAGGCCGATACCGTGGTAGTTCTGTCCGATGGTCAGCTGATCGAGCAGGGGGATCACAACTCCCTGATCAAGCAGGGCGGCCAGTATGCGAGTTTGCATCGCATGCAGTTCAGTGAGCAGGCAGACTGACCGATGTCCTTGCAGCAGCGTCTGCAGTCCCTTTGGTACCGTGATGGTCGCCCTGCCTGGTGGCTGAGTGCGCTGGTGCCGTTGTATCGAAGCTTGAACCGATTTGATCGCTGGCGACAGTCACGTGCGACCAGTCACTCGGACACACCGGTCATTGTGATCGGCAATCTGACGGTCGGTGGCACCGGCAAGACACCGATGGTGCTCTGGTGTGCCGAGTCACTGATGCGACAAGGTCTCCGGCCTGCGGTCGTCAGTCGTGGCTATGGATCCTCCGCTGCACAATCTGAAGAGCCGGTAGAGCTTGATGAGACTTCGACGCCAGCCGAGGTCGGTGATGAGCCCTTTCTGATCCATCATCGCCTCAATGTTCCGGTCTGTGTCGGCCGCAATCGACAGACTTGCGTCGAACGCTTGGCTCAGCGTCACGATGTGGATGTCATCATCAGTGATGACGGATTGCAGCATCTGCGCATGGGGCGCAATCTATCGATCGTGGTCTTTGATGGCACACGCGGCATCGGCAACGGTGCGTTACTCCCCGCTGGGCCCTTGCGCCGTCCGCTGTCCGATCTTGCCGGCGTGGATCTGGTGGCCGTTCAGGGTGCACCGAGCGAGTGCTTTGCCGAGCAGCTTGCTCAAGTGATGTCGACTGCATGGCATAGCCTGACGCTGGAACCGAATGCTGCCCAATCAATTGATGGCAAGTCCACAGAACGTGCCTTGTCCAGTTGGAGCCGGACCTCTGGTTCTCGCCCATCCGGCCCCGTTCATGCGATCGCCGGGATCGGCAATCCCGATCGTTTTTTTGCGATGCTTCAAACGTATGGCATCGAGTGCCAGAAGAGTGCTCTGAATGACCATCAGGTGTTCAGCCTGGCGATGCTGGAGCGCTTCTCGGGCCACAGCTTGCTGATGACTGAAAAGGACGCAGTCAAATGTCAGGCCTTGTCGCTGAGTTCATTGGATATCAGTGACTGGTGGTGGGTTCCGGTCGATGCCAGGCTGGATGAGACCTTCGAGACCCTGTGGCACAATGCGCTCAGTGGGATACTCAAATCGCATCCGCAGACATCAGGAGGCTGACTGGCATGAGTCATGAGTTTCATATCATCATCCCGGCACGCTATGCCTCAAGCAGACTGCCAGGCAAACCGCTGATTGATCTGGCTGGGCGACCGATGGTCGCTCATGTGGTCGACCGTGCCCGTGCCTGCAAGCCCTTGTCGGTGACCGTAGCCACCGATGATGCGCGAATTGTTGCATGCTGCGAGGCGCTGGATATACCAGTCCTGATGACGCGCAGTGATCATCCAAGTGGCTCGGATCGCCTGGCTGAATGCTGTGATGTGCTGAATCTGGAGGCGCATGAGGTGGTTCTCAATCTGCAGGGAGACGAGCCTCTGACTCCTGTCGCCGCGGTGCAACGAGTCGTCGAGCTGATGGACGATGAGCGGGCCGATGCGGCGACTGCAGCCGTTCGGATCAGCAGCCTCGAAGACTGGATGGACCCCAATACGGTCAAGGTCGTGATGGATCGAGACGATTATGCGCTGTATTTTTCACGGGCTCCGATTCCATGGGACAGAGACCGTTTGATGAGTGATCTGCCGATCATGACCGATACCCCGGTGTGGCGCCACGTTGGATTGTATGCCTACCGAGTCAGCACCCTCAAAGCGTTCACAGGCTTGCCCTGTGCACTGATCGAGCAGAGTGAGAAGCTTGAACAATTGAGAATGATGTATCATGGATATCGGATACGGATTGCGCGTCTGGATGACGGCTTTCCGGCAGGCGTGGACACTCCCGAAGATCTGGAGCGTGTCACGCACGAACTCGACAAGGGGCGTATTGAGTGATCGAAATACTGTTTGTCTGCATGGGAAACATCTGTCGTTCGCCCACCGCAGAGGGGATTGCTGCACGCTGCCTGCGCCAGCACGATCTGGAAGATCGAATCCGCGTCGATTCGGCAGGCACACACGCCTACCACGTGGGCGATCCGCCGGATCCTCGTACTATCGAAGCGGCTGCGCGTCGCTATATCGATTTGAGCGAACTCAAAGCACGTCGACTGATTGATGAAGACTTCAATCGTTTTGATCACATTCTGGTGATGGATCAACGTAATCTGGATGCCGTTGCGGAGAAATGTCCGCCGAATCTGATGAGCCGAGTGAACAAGATCATGCACTATGCTTCGCTCGATGTCGGCGATGATGTGCCTGACCCATACTACGGGGGGCGCTACGGTTTCGAACAGGTTCTGGACCTGCTTGAAAATTCCGTGGAAGGATTTATCAGTCAGAGCTTTCTTGAGCCGGGCAACGCCCAAATCTCTGAACAGGGAGCATCGACCTAACATGTCTGAGCTGTTGCAAGCACCGGCGCTGGTAGCGGAAGCCGAATGGATCAATACGCGGACCCCTGTTCGACTGGACGAGTCAGCTGGCAAGGTCCGATTGTTGTTTTTCTTCAGCCTGGCCAATAGCCAGTCGTTGTCCATGCTTCAAGCGCTTCGGGAGATGGCCAACGAGTTTGATGACGGCCTGGAAATTATCGGTGTGTTGTGTCCACGTTTTTCTGCTGAACATTCGGCAGACATGCTGCTCAAATTGATCAACCAGCACTACATCCGGTTTCCAGTTTGTCTGGATCATGATTTCCAGATGTGGCGAGAGTATGGTATTCAGGGTTGGCCCAGCTGCGCCGTTATCGATGTCGCTGGTCAGTTACGGGCAGTCCTGGCAGGGCAGAACTGTGTCGGCGAGCTGCAGGACATTATTGAACGACTGCTCAATGATGCTGCGGAGTCAGATACTCGGGCCTATTCGCCTCGACTGTCGGCTGGACTCCCTGATGCGCCATCATTCCTCAAGTATCCTTCTGGCATTGCAGTGAGTGATCACCTGTTGTACCTGACCGACTCCGGACATAACCGAATCATGGAGTTGACTCATGAGGGCCGAGTCATGCGTGTATTCGGCTCTGGCAATCCGGGATTGTGGGATGGCACCATGGCCAACTGCGGGTTCAATCAACCGGGCAACCTTGCACTGGGCAATAACGCTCTGTTTGTCGCCGATACCGGTAATCATGCGATTCGGCGGATTGATCTGTTCAATGGCGAAGCCCATACGGTTGCCGGTGACGGCAGACCGGCACAATCGATGGTATTGGCGCGCTCGGATTGCCGGGAAATCTCGTTGAATCGACCGGTGGGATTGGCGCTGTCGGGCACCATGCTGTATTTCAGCATGCAAGCGCAGCATCAGATCTGGCAGATCGACCTGAAATCGGGTGCGATGAGCTGGCTGGCCGGATCTGGGCAGCAGGGGGTCACTGATGGCGACCTTATGACCGCCTCATTCAGCGCACCAGCAGGTCTGGTCCTGGCCGATGATGAGTTATGCGTCATTGACAGTGAAGGGTCGGCAGTGCGCAGTCTCAATCTCAGTGATTCTGATGTAACCAGTCGGATCGGGCAGGGCAATTTCTTTTTCGGAAACGAGGATGGCGGCCCCAGGGATGGTCTGCTTCAATACCCGACCGGTGTGGCCTTCGACGCCCAGAAGCAGGAGCTGTGGATCGCCGACAGTTTCAACCACTGCCTCAGGGTGCTCGATATCATCAACTGGCGCCTCAGTACACCGGATATCGGCATGACGCTCAATCATCCGACTGCGCTGACAATTCATCACAGGACCTTGTGGGTCTGCAACTGTTTCGGCCACCAATTGCTGACGGTGAATCTGGCGACCCGTCGAGCAAGTGAATTCGATGTGGTTGAAACCCGTCAATAAACCGATCGGCCGTCAATGACCCGGCCTGAGCATGAGTTCGATCACAAGGCATTCTGTGCCCGCCTGACGCGGTCTCCCGGCGTCTATCGGATGATCGGCGCGCAGGATGATGTGCTCTACGTGGGCAAGGCGTCCAATCTGCAGAATCGCGTGCGCAGTTATTTCAGCTCATCGCAGCATGGACCTCGGATCCAGACGATGGTCGCGCAGATTCGTCATATCGACATCACGGTCACTCGGACCGAGTCTGAAGCGTTGTTGCTTGAAAGCCAGCTGATCAAATCGCTGAAGCCTCGATACAATATCGTCTTTCGCGACAACAAGAGTTATCCCTACATCCATCTGACCACCCATCAGACGTTTCCTCGCATGGGTTTCTACAGAGGCGCACGCAAGATCAAGGGCAGTCTCTTTGGTCCCTATCCGAGCGCTCATGCGGTGCGTGATGTGATTGGCCAGCTGCAGAAAATCTTTCGAATTCGAAATTGCCGCGACAGTATCTTCAGGCACCGAACCCGACCCTGCTTGCAGCATCAGATCAATCGTTGCACCGCACCCTGTGTCGACCTCATCAGTGAATCGGACTATGCGGAGGATGTTCGGTTGGCGCAGTTGTTTCTCGAAGGCAAGGCCGAAGCGGTTATCCAGACTCTGGTCAACCAGATGGAAGCCGCCTCACAGGCGCTGCAGTTCGAAAACGCCGCGATGCTGCGAGATCGGATTGTTAATCTGAGACGGATTTCGGCACAACACCACGTCAGCGTTGGCAGCGGCGACATGGATCTGATCGCAGTGGCCCAATCTGGCCGCACGGCCTGTGTCCAGTTGATGATGCTCAGACAGGGAAAATCTCTGGGTGATCGTTCCTTCTTTCCTTCGGTCAAGGGCGCGCGCGAGCCGGCAGAAATTCTTCAGGCCTTTCTGACCCAGTACTACGTCACCACCACGCCGCCTGCCCAGATTGTTCTCAATCACCCGATCGAGGATCGCGATCTGTATCAGCAGGCTTTCGGTGAACGCCTGGGCCGCAAAGTCAGCATCGTGTTCAGACCTCGCGGCAACAAGGCTCGCTGGATGAGCCTGGTACAGCAGAATGCACAACTGTCCCTGGAGCAGAAACTGGACAGCAAAAGTCTCTACACTCAGCGCCTGCAATCGCTTGCCTCGGTACTGGGGCTGGAAAATCTGCCGTCTCGGATGGAGTGCTTTGATATCAGTCACACTCAGGGAGAGTCGACCGTAGCATCCTGCGTTGTGTTTGATCAGCAAGGCCCTGTGAACGCCGAATACCGTCGATACAACATCCGGGGTATTACCGGTGGAGATGATTATGCGGCGATGAAGCAGGCGCTGACTCGGCGTTTCCGCCATGCCGGTAGCGATGATGCCGTCTTGCCTGACCTGCTATTCATCGATGGCGGCAAAGGACAGTTGCAGCAGGCTCTGGACGTCGTGGCCGATGTGGGCTTGACTGACATTCTGTTGGTCGGTGTGGCTAAGGGTGAAGGCCGAAAACCCGGGTTGGAAACTCTGTTCATTGGTGAACAGATGACTCGGGTGGAGACGGATGCTGACGAAAGCGGTTTCCAGATCATCCAGTGGATCCGTGATGAATCGCATCGATTCGCCATCACCGGGCATCGCAAGCAGCGCGCCAAAAACCGCAATCAATCGAGCCTCGAAGACATCGAAGGGATTGGTCCAAAGCGCCGCAAGGCTCTGTTGACACGTTTTGGTGGTATTCGCGGCTTGCAGGATGCGGGGATCGAGGAGTTATCCGGAATCGAGGGAATCTCCAGAGCGCTGGCCACTCGAATCTATGACGCGCTGCACTGATTTGAGTGCGATGGATTTGATGTCCGGGACAGGACGGTTGCACTTTTCCAAGAGACCTGTGACCATTGCCTGCTGTCAAGTTCGAGTTGTCCCATGCATCTGAATGCCGCCATCTGGCTGACCCTGTTTCGTATCATGCTGATACCGATTCTGGTGATTCTGTTCTACCTGCCTCCAATCTGGTCGAACTGGGCGACGGCCATCGTATTTTCGGTGGCTGCTCTGACCGATTGGGCCGATGGCTATGTCGCACGCCGCTATGATCTGGCCTCAACGTTCGGGGCCTTTCTCGATCCGGTCGCAGACAAGCTGATGGTGGGTGTCACCCTGGTGCTTCTGGTGCAATCGCATCCCACGCCATACTTTGCCATCCCTGCTGCGATTATTGTTGGTCGCGAGATCACCGTATCAGCGCTTCGCGAGTGGATGAGTGCGGTAGGCAAGGGCGACGTGGTCAGTGTGGCGATGATCGGCAAGGTCAAGACGGCCTTTCAGATGATTGCTATCATTCTGCTGCTGCTCGATCAGGATATAGGGTTCATTTCGACCCGTCTGCTGGGCCATATGTGCCTGTGGGTTGCGGCGGTTCTGACCATCTGGTCGATGGTCCACTACCTGCAAGCAGCACTGACCGATATGGACCGCGATCAACCAGATTGATTGTGGTAACGGACCTATTTCTCATCTCAATCCATTTCGGCCAGATTTGTTCAGAGGCTCTCAAGAACAAAAATCACGATTGGTGCTTGACAGTCCAAACAGGATACGTAGTATAAGCGCCCTTGTACTGCGGGAATAGCTCAGTTGGTAGAGCACAACCTTGCCAAGGTTGGGGTCGCGAGTTCGAATCTCGTTTCCCGCTCCAGGTTTTTCAACCTCGGTAAATCCGGGGTTTTTTGTTTTCACGACAGTCAGCCAGATTGATTGAGCTGACTGGCTGCCGTAACACTCGAGGCTGGGTGGCAGAGTGGTTATGCTGCGGCCTGCAAAGCCGTCTACGCCGGTTCGATTCCGACCCCAGCCTCCATTTTCCGCTGATTCGATCACAGGATTGACGGTTTACAATGGGACCATTGTCCCTAAATCCTTGCTCCACCACTGCCAGTCAGATGGGGGGCTTCACCCGAGAGGAAACTCATGCGACATTATGAAGTCGTGTTTCTGGTCCACCCTGACCAGAGCGAACAAGTGCCGGCCATGACCGATCGCTATCGCAAGATCATCGAAGACAGCAAAGGTACCGTGCATCGCCAGGAAGACTGGGGTCGACGCGCACTGGCCTATCCCATTCAGAAACTTGCCAAGGCACACTATGTGCTGCTCAACATCGAGTGTGATGCTGAAACTCTGGCTGAGCTGGAAAATGCATTCCGATTCAATGACGCGGTCATCCGTGACATGGTCGTTCGACGCAAGGAAGCGGTCACTGAAGAATCGCACCTGCTCAAAGCACGTCAGGAAAAGGACAAGATCAAGGCAGAGCGCAAGCGCACCACGCGTGATGACGACCGTCCAGCTCCTGCATCGACTCCAACTCCAACTGCAACTGCAACTGCAACTGCAACTGCAACTGCAACTGCAACTGCTGAAAGCAGCGACGAGCCCGAGACGAAGGATGATGTCAAGGCAGAAGCCAAGCCTGAGACCGCCGATGATGCCAGCAAGACCGACGACAAGGCTGACGCCGAGTCCTGAGTCCTGGTCACGAATTTACGAGGAATACCGATATGTCACGTTTTTTCAGACGCAGAAAGTACTGCCGTTTCACTGCTGAAGGCTTCGAAGAGATCGACTACAAGGATCTGGCGACGCTGAAGCAAAACGTTGGTGAAACCGGCAAGATTGTACCCAGCCGTATCACCGGTACCACCGCCAAGTTTCAGCGCCAGCTCGCGACCGCCATCAAGCGTGCTCGCTATCTTTCGCTGATTCCTTACACCGATAATCACTGAGTTCAGGAGACGATATCATGCAACTGATTCTGCTCGAGAACATTCAGAACCTTGGCAAGCTGGGCGATGTCGTGAGCGTCAAGCCGGGTTTTGGTCGCAACTTCCTGTTGCCACAAGGCAAGGCTGTACCGGCAACGAAGGATAACATGGCCTCGTTCGAGTCCCGTCGTGCCGAACTGGAAGCCAAGGCTGCCGATGCAATGGGAAGTGCCAATGCACGTCGCAACGCGGTCGCTGATCAGACTATCAGCATTACTGCCAACGCTTCTAGCGAAGGCAAGCTCTATGGTTCCATCGGAACTCGCGAAATTGCAGAGGCGCTGACCAAGGCAGGTTATGCCGTTGACAAGCAGGAAGTCATTCTGTCAGAAGGTGCGCTCCGCGAAGCCGGCGAATTCGAGGTGACTCTGTCATTCTATGTCGGCGTCGATACCACCATCACGCTGAACATCATCGGAGACGAGACCTGATTCTCTGCTGATACAATACAGCAAGACCCCACGCAGCCGGCATATGCCGGCTGCGCTGGTTATGGGCATGGCGATTTGATGGCAGCCGCGGATTGGCTCTTATCTGTGACCCACGCTCGGGCTATACTGAGCGGTCTTCCAACGCCAGTCGCCCTCATGGAGTGAACGTCCAGCATCATGCATCCTGCAGAAACCCACGCACAAATGTCCGATCTCAAACTGCCGCCCCATTCGATTGAAGCCGAGCAGGCCGTTCTGGGTGGACTGATGCTGGTCAATGACGCCTGGGATCAGGTGGCTGACAAACTGGTCGAAGGCGATTTCTATCGCCGTGATCACCAGCTGATTTTTCGTGCGATCGGAGCACTTCAATCGGCCCAGCAGCCCAGTGACGCACTGACCCTGGCCGAATGGTTCGAAAGCAATGGGCAGTCTGCCGAAATCGGCGGAACAGCAACGATCACCGCGTTGGTCAATGAGACCCCAGGTGCAGCCAATATTGTGGCCTATGCGCACATCGTTCGAGAAAAATCGATTCTCAGACAGCTAATTGATATCGGCAACGAAATCACCTCATCGGCCTATCGTCCCGAAGGTCAAACCAGTGCAGCGCTGCTTGAAATGGCCGAAAAGAACGTCTTTGATATCCGCGACAAAGGAGCACGTACCAACCTGGGGATGCTGCCGATTCGTGAGTCGGTCAAACAGGCATTCGAGATGATTGAACATGTTTACTCTCTGGACGGCAACATCACCGGTATCACTACCGGGTACAACGATTTAGACGAAAAAACAGCCGGTTTGCAGCCTTCTGATCTGATCATCATCGCCGGTCGCCCTTCCATGGGCAAGACCAGCTTTGCGATGAATCTGGCCGAGACAGCCGCAATCAAGGCAGGCAAGAGCGTTGCGGTGTTCAGCATGGAAATGGCTGCGCAGCAGTTGGTCATGCGAATGCTTGGTTCACTGGGACGTATCAATCAGCAGCGACTTCGGACCGGAGATCTTCAGGATGAAGATTGGCCAAGGCTTCGCTCGGCCATGAATATGCTGGTCGAGACAAAATTGTTTATCGATGAGACACCTGCGTTGTCCCCGATTGAATTGCGTGCGCGGGCCCGCCGGATCAAGCGTACGCATGGACTGGACATGATCGTGATTGATTATCTGCAGCTGATGCAGGTACCTGGCAGCAAGGAGAATCGAGCAACCGAAATTTCCGAAATATCACGCTCGCTCAAAGCGCTTGCCAAGGAGCTCAATGTGCCTGTGATCGCTCTGTCGCAGCTCAATCGAAGCCTTGAGCAACGGCCCAACAAGCGACCAATCATGGCCGACCTTCGGGAATCCGGAGCAATCGAGCAGGACGCAGATCTGATTGTCTTCATCTATCGGGATGAAGTCTACAACCCCGACAGTGCCGACAAGGGCAAGGCCGAAATCATCATCGGCAAGCAGCGAAATGGTTCAACCGGAATGATCCCTCTGACCTTCCTGGGTCAATACACTCGATTCGAGAACTTTTCCAGCGAACAGTATCTGAGCGATTATCTGTGAGCCGTAACACCCGCGCGGTGTTGCATGGCGACGCACTGCGTCACAACTATCAGATGAGCAAGCAACGCACCGGTCAGGCCGAATCTCTGGCAGTGGTCAAGGCCAATGCCTACGGGCATGGTCTGTCCTGGGTTGTGCGCACCCTGCATGACGCCGATGGATTCTGCGTGGCCAGCGTTGATGAAGCCGCCGAGATACGAGACATGAACGTGCATCAGCGCATTCTGGTCCTTGAAGGCATTCAGTCAATTGAAGACGCCGTGTTGGCTCAGGCGCTCGGCCTTGACCTGGTGGTGCATCATCACACTCAGCTGGACTGGTTCAAGGCCGCCTGCTGCGATCTGTCATCGATCACTCTATGGGTCAAGCTGGACATCGGTATGAGCCGTCTGGGGTTCAATGCGCAGCAAATCGAGGCGGCCTGGCAATCCTGCGGCGCCCTGAGCCAATCGCGAATCCTGATGGGGCATCTGGCCTATGCAGATGATCTTGACAGCAGCGACACCGCCAGACAATTGGCCCGCTTCGAGGCGATTCGTTCCCGCCTACGTCCCGATCGCGTCTCTTTGGCCAATTCTGCCGGCATTCTGGCCTGGCCTGACAGTCATGCAGACCTCGTCAGACCCGGATTGATGTTGTATGGCTTGTCGCCAGTCAAAGGCCGCAGCGCAGACGAGTTCGATCTGAAGCCGGTGATGAGTTTGCGTTCCAGGGTTATTTCGGTCAGAGAGTGCCAACAAGGTGATCGCATTGGCTATGGTGGCTCGTACACCTGTCCGGACAGGCGCCAGATTGCAGTCCTTGCCATTGGCTATGGAGATGGCTATCCGGTAGCCGCCAGCAACCGGGCCGACGTCCTTATCAGAGGCCATCGTTGTCCAGTCGTGGGTCGTGTGTCGATGGACATGACCTGTGTCGATGTGACGGTTCTGGAATCGATTTCGGTGGATGACGAGGCCATCCTCTGGGGTGGCTGTCTGACTGCTGACGATGTGGCCCAGTCAAGCGGTGTGTTGAACTACGAACTGATTTGCGGCATTACCCGTCGGGTAGAATCACGTCCGCTGCTTGACCAGGATGCGTCACTCCGCTGATCAGCAGACTACGCGGGTCTCGGAGTGGGTCTGCTCAGCTTCGAGGAGCTGATATTTTCTGACGTAGCCACGCAGTTGGTCATAGCTGAGTCTCAGGTCTCGGGCCGTCTGGCTCTGATTGAAATCCCGACGCTTCAGCGCCGTCATCAGAGTATCGATCTCGAAGCGCTGGACCACTTCCTTGAAACCCTCGAGTCTCAGTCGACCTCGCGATGCCGCCAGGGTGACGTCGTTGCCCGTCTGGCTCTCATTGATGTCAGACCACTGAGTCTGGAACGGATCAAGGCAGATCGCTTCCAGAGGCGAGCTGTGCTCTCCGTGACGATAGACTGATCGTTCGATCGCGTTTTTGAGTTCGCGCACATTGCCTGGCCAATCATGCTGGGCAATCTGTTCGATGCAGCGATCAGAAAATCCCGGGAACAGTGGATAACCGAGTTCCGATGCCATTTGCTGTGCGAAGTGCTCGGCGATCAGCAGGGCATCGTCACCGCGAACTCGAAGCGGGGGCAGGGTAATGACATCGAAGGCCAGTCGATCAAGCAAATCCGATCGAAAGGAACCGGTACGAGCCAGTGCCGGCAAGTTTTCATTGGTCGAGGCAATGATTCTGACATCGACGTGCTGTGTACCCGTGCCGCCAACTCGGGTAAATTGACCGTATTCGATCACCCTCAGAATCTGCTCCTGAACGCGTGACGATGCATTGCCAATTTCATCCAGCAGCAAGCTGCCGCCATCGGCACGTTCGAACAAACCCTGGTGCTGGCGGCGGGCATCGGTGAAGGCGCCTGCCTCGTGACCAAACAGTTCGGACTCGAGTAATTGTTCAGAGAGGGCCGCACAGTTGAGTTTCAGAAACGGTTGTTCCCAACGGTCAGACAAGTAATGGAGCCGAGATCCGATCAATTCCTTGCCTGTGCCACGCTCCCCGGTCACCAACACGGGTCGATCGAGTCGGGCCAGGCTGGAGGACTGCTCGAGGACGATCGAAAACGCTTTCGACTCGCCGAGCAAGGTGGTTTCTTCGGGGCTCTGTGCTCTCATGGATCACCCGCTGGGGACAGGCTTGTATTGCACCGCATCTTGGTCTTGCTGTCGCGTGCCAGAAGTCAGAACTGCTATCATGGTGGACGGATATTCGAC
>QIKT01000193.1 GCA_003233095.1 Oceanospirillales bacterium
CGCCTCGCTTTAACTGCTTTACAGTGAGCTCCCGAAAAAATCGTTCCACCATGTTTAACAATGTCAAATTGTGCCTGTCCCAGAGTAGTTGTCTCAAATTGTGCCTGTCCCAGAGTAGTTGTCTTGAAAAGAGTGTGGATTCCAAGGCGCTTACCATGAACCAGGGCCCGGCATCAATCAGATGGCGTTGCTGTGAAAGTTAACGGAACAGCAGTGATACGGGGGAACACTATGAAAAAAATCTGTGTAACTGCCTATTATTGAGCCCGAGTACGGCTAAGGATAGCTTGATCCACCATTTCTTTTTTCTTGCGCATAACCTCTTCGGCCATTTCAGGCATATCATATTTTTTCATTGTTACAGAAATAATATAAGCGTGCCGAGATATCATGCCATCTGTCGCAAGCTTATAAGCTAATATGATTGCCTTTTTGCCTTCTTTGTATTTTGTTTGGCGCAAATCATAGTTCCCGGCGATTGCCATTGATTTTGCTAAAGCTGCCTCGAATAAATTAATTCTGTTGCCAAGAACTTCATCGTAATATTCTAGTGCATCATTGACAGGCAATATCGTCGCATAACCCAACACTAAATCAATACTTGAACATTGACTATTATGGATTAATTTTTCGTATATATTTTTTTGTTTAGACAAATATATTTTTGCTTGTGCCTCAGGAAGTTTGTAACCATAAATATACCCTTGGTATGTTTTAGCTAACAACAACATAGCAGCGTCATTCATAGGTTCATCTATCATATCTTCTAATATATAAATACCTTTCTCATACTCTTCTCTTGATTTTTTATAACACGTTGGGCAATTTTTTTCTATCAATTTTTTCGCAATAGAGAATGAACTAGATTCTACTGCAAACGCATTGCCAAAGTATATTATAGGCAAAAGTGCTAATATTAATTTGTGCATTAGTTCTGTGCAAACCAATCAATTGGAACATAATTTCGAGTACTTATTAAATTCTGCAGAAGCCCATTGAACACTTGTTTTCGATAACCGTTTCTTTTCTTCTGGTTTAAGATTGCAGATAAATAGCTCTGGGTCAGCACCATGCTTTACCCAATACTTCCAATTATACTTACCGATAAGTGGATCCTCATGGCTAATTGTATAGGCAAGAACATGTACACCATCGTTATTAAATTGATTAGGCTCGAACCCTTTTTCAAGCAAAAAATATAAATATGCAACTTCAGATGTTGACATTAATGCAGCACCAATAATTTCTGCTGACTGTTCATCACTAAACGACCCTTTCTTAAGCTGCTCTTCAATTAACATGGTAGCAATATGTAAATGACCATATTGAATAGCCCAGACAACAGGTAAACCTATGTTAATGTCTGCTCCCCTCTCTATAAGTTTCTTTGCTGCAAGATATGCACCACCTTCACTTGCAAAACCCAATGGTGTCCCGTTTCCTTTTATGATTTTATTGACCAAAGTTGGATCATTATTTATTAGATAATCAATCAAGTTTGGCATTTCGCCTGCAGCAGCAAAGTGGATTAATTCCATATCTTCAGACGAGATACTCACACCTGATTTTACTAACTTAATAGCCACGTCTTCGTCACGTGCATAGAATGCTTTTTCCAAAATATCAGCTAAGTGCTTTTGAGACAATAATTTAATGCAAGCATTCAATAATTCACTTTCTATAACAGCAAAATCAGTCACGGATTGTTTCAATGAATCACACTCTGCCTTATCCGCATGAGCTATTGTATTGAGAACGAGACTAATCACTACAAGGGTGATCATATTAATACGTTTCAAATAAAATCTGAGCATGATAGTTTTTCACTCCCGTGTTTGGCCTATTAAATGTCATGATGTCTTGTTCGTGACATGGAACGCTTGCAACAGTTGGACTGGTCATATAAGCATCGTTAAAACCCAAAATATGCCCAAATTCATGGAGAATTGTGCTCGCAGAGGCATTCGCAGGAAGACCCATTCGTTTACCACCCTGTTCGGCAACTCCAAGTTCCGGTGCGTTTGGATCGAATAGTGCCCTTCTGAGTGTGATTTTGGGTGCAAAAAATTGAACTGGTACTTCTTCAAAAGTGAAGTTCACTGTAGTTGGAATATTATTGACCATGTAATTATCATTCCACCCTGAAGCAGGGCCAATCAACTGTGACGCTGATGCGCTACCTAAACCAAAAACTGGAAAATGCCCCGTAAGTTGATTGTTATTTGCATCAATATCAAAATCCGGGTTCGGCCTGAAACGTGTCCTATGATATTGCGCTCTAGAAGAATCTGAGCATTGCGATGGTGGTACTGCTGCTACTGATACTGAACTGATGGCTGACGCTATCGAATCAAAAGGTAAACAAGGACAACTGGCAGTGACTGAGACAGTAGCATTACCTGAACTTCCAAAGGCATGACTAAAGGAAGGAACTACCAAACCCAGAGCCACCGTCACTTGTTGACCAGCTAAAGAACGGTAACGAACAAGTGCCAATATCATTGGCACTAAAAACAGCATTTTGATTCTGCGTGACGCTACCAGGGCCAGAAATAATGACGCTGCTGATATGCCCCAAACAAAACCCCGGCTCTTCTTCACACTGTGTATTTTCGCAGAAAGGATCAAATGGCGGACAGACTACGCAGCAATTCATGGCGTTGTATTCGCTTGGCAGGAAGTTTGAGTTGGAGGGGGTGTTAAAGGCCAGCAAATCTGCTTTGTCGTTGCCGCTTAGTTCCAGTCTGCGTCTTTGTAATGAGTTGATGATGCGTTCATCCTCAGTCACGATGCCCCATTGGCCTGTTTCCACAAAGCTCATGGTATTGTCGTTGAAGGTGATGTTATTGCCCTGGTTGGTTGGGCTGCGTGTCCAGGCTATGTCCAGCAAGCTGGCATAGATGCCGCTGCCGGTATTGGAGCCGCGCTGGGTTAAGCCGGTGCGGTCGTCGTGTTGTTGTCTTAAGCCGGTTTCTTTTGATGTGTAGTTGTACTGCGCTACGATTTCACCATTGAGGGTGACTTGAGTTAAGCGGTTGAGGGGGTCGTATTCAAAACGAGCCTTCCAGTTTTCAGCTTGTGGATTTTCAGTGTTCATTCCTGCGGCTTCCAGTGGATTGCCCATGGCATCGTATTTGAAATGAATGTTGCCGGTTTTGCTGTCTTTGATGGTGGTTAGCAGGTGGTTGTCGTTGATTTCGAAGCGGCGTGTGCTGGTTTGCATGTCTCCGGTTTTGTTGGATTGTCTGATTTGTTCCATACCCAGCAGGTTGCCTGTGCTGTCAAACTGGTATGTTGTTTCATCGGCACCGGCGTAATCTGATTGAATTCTAAAACCCAGATCATTGTAGTGGTAGTTGATTTTTCTTAAATCTCCAAAGTTGACTTGCTCCACCTGGCCACGTTCTGTCCAGCTTAAGTTCATGGGGGTTTGGCCACTTTGTTGCACTTCGATAATCTGGCCGTTGATGTTTCTTACCAGTTTGGTTTGGTGGGTGGGTTCTATCCAGTCGATTAAATCACCACGGCTGTTGCGGTAATACAGACTGATTTGGCCGTTTTCTGTTTTTTGGATTAAATGGCCTGACCGATCGTATTTTAATATGAGCTTATGGGTGCTGCCATCGGTGTTGGTTTGGGTGATGTCGACCACCTGATCATGCCAGTTGTATTGGTAGTTGAGTGTTGCTTGATTGCCCAAGTAACGTTGCATGTGGTTTAACCGCCCGCTTTCATCATAGGCGTAGGTGGTGGTGGTTTGCTCGTTGTGTTTGAGTGCGATGGGGCGGTTGAGTTCATCTAAAATCAATTCACTGGTGTTATTGAGTGCATTGGTGATGTGGGTGGTGATGCCGTTTTTGTTGTAGGCAAACGTGGTCGGGGTGTTGCGGGCATCTTCTATGTTGGTTTTGCCTTTGTCGTAAGTAAAACTATATGAAAGGGCACGGAGTTTGATATTGGCAACTTTAGTCTGGCTGTCAGTAAGGTTGTTTGCATTGCGATGATCTTGTGCCCATTTTGCATCCAGGGCGACATGTCCTAAAGGATCAATGATTTGGATCAGCTGGTTTTTGTAGCGATAGCCCCAGGTGTTGCCACCACGATCAACCACGCTGCTTAGTTGGCCTTGTTGATTGTAGTGATAACTGACGGTTGCACCTAAGTCATCGACCAATCCGGTGATTTTACTATCGCCATTGCGATGTATTTCAATCCAGTAATGGGCGTGTTTCACCCTTTTAAGCAAGTTGTTCTCGTACTGCAGGGTGATGGTGTTGCCGTGGTTGTCGCTAATGCTGGCCAAATGCCATGATTTATTGCCGATGGAAGGGACAAAATGGCGCGTCCACAGATCAGGGCTGGTGAGTATCCAGCCGGAGCCATAGCGTTCAATACTGATGACTTCGAGTGTTAGTGCTTGCAGGGCAAAATCCTGGATACCTCCAGAACTTGTCGCTTGTGGTAAAGCCAGTTGATGCTTTCGACCACCGGCATCGGTGTAAAGCAGTGATTCATTTTTTTCTTGCAGGGTTTCGGTGAGCGAGAGTTTCCAGCCTGCACCAAAATCGCTGCTCTGTTGATTAAGGTTTGAGTCATACACCCTGCCCACTACCAGAGGCAGCCTACCTGTGCGGACTAAATCTCGTCTTAGGAAACTTAACTGACCTGTGCTGGTGCGCACATGGGCAATCACGATGCCGTCTTGCGCTGTACCTGGATTGGCAAACAGTGTGTTGACACGGCGGCGTTCGGATATTTCGTTGAGGTAGTTCAGATAGGGCTGCATGGCATCAAGATCGGCAGCCTTGTTGCTGCTTTGATCAGATACAGGCAAGGTGTCTTCAGCCAATAATGCTGAGCTAAAGACACCACAGATCAAAAAAATAGAATAAATACTTACAGGTTTAAAAAAGTGCATTAATGACACTCCCGAAGCGATAACTACACGTTGCCTGCATCCATTCAGGCTTGAATATTACAATCAAGTCACCTGCTTTTGCTTAAAATTGCATATGAGCTTTGACTGGCTTGAACCCAGATCAACAACTTAAGCTATTCAATAGCGAGTTGCATATTCGATTGCTGCAAATTTATTAATTTGACTTCAGAATAGACGTGCTTAATACTTATATCAATTCAAAGATCAAGTCAGTTGAAACAAGAGATAGACACCGTTTTTCGGACAGCAACCCTGAAAAGATAAGTGTCTGTTCTGGTCAAGTCCTACCGGTCACATTTATTAGGGAGCCTCTGAACAAGTCGTGACTGGCTGCCTTGAGCGTGAAATACGCCCGCTCGGCGTTGCATGAGCTAAGGAAACTTTGAATAACCCGTTCCCGACAGCTGCATGACAACTTAGATCACCAAAAAACAGCATTGACACTGATTTGATAATCATTTGATCGTTTTCGATCAATTATATATATATTATGGTGAAATTCAGGGCATGATTCTCTCACCTACTATCAAAGTAAGCGCCTTGGAACCCACGCTCTTTTCAAAGCAGCGTAATGCTCTATTCTCCTGACACTGTAAATGATCAGGAGGTTTCAATGGCAATGTCAAATTGTGCCTGTCCCAGAGTAGTTATTCCAGAAATCACCTGAGAGATAGACGATCTTGTCGCTCATGATGGCGCGCCGGATGTTGTGAATATTTGTCTACTGTATCAGCGATCTTGAAACCTGTGTCGCTGATGACCTCGATGTTTGATCACGATCAGTGATCGAGACTGGGCAGTCTTCAAGTCATCCACACCCCGCTGGTGACCTGACAGTCGACCGAGTCCAGCAGCATGTGGATCACCAGTCCGATGCCGACCAAGCGGAGTTTTGACACAAAACACATCGCGATATAGATCCCGATAAACCACAGTTCATGCAGCGGATGAAAGCCGATACTGCAGCGCCCGGCGTCATAGATAGGCGTGGCCAGCAGGTGGTCTAGATCGACCAGCATCGTAGCGATGAAGATCGCGAAGGCCTTTTTCCAACGCACACCGAAATACAGCAAGGCAACTGCCAGCGGGACCAGAAGGTGAAGAATGAGATGCAGCATGTTGATCCTCGATCAGGAAATATCCATAGCCTGATCGTCATTCTACCGAACGCTAGAGTCTGGTGTTGCATCTGTATTGTGGTCAGGCATGCAAGATCCCAGCGTGCGCTGGGGTGGCGGATCAGGTCGGGAGATCCCTCGGCTGCGCTCGGGACGACGGGTTCGGGTTTTGAGTTTGACCTGCCTCCCCACTTTCTGACGATGCCTCGGGCATGGATTCAAACAGGGATTGAGCGAGCACCTGTCTGAGGCGATTGTCTGTAACTTCTGGCCGAGCTGGTCGCTTCTGCGCATCCTGCGCCCGCGACACTAGTGCGTCCTTGCACGTCGCACACGCCCCGTTTGAATCCGGACACGAGGTCTCCAGAGCAGTGCGTAGCACTGATCTGGCAAGTCAGCAGGGGTCAATTTCTATTCCTTAGGTCGCGAAGGGGGGCAAAGAAAAGCAACTCGCCCTCAGTCGAACCCTCAACCAAAACAACAATAGAAAGACCAACATCGGGGCTCCGATCAATCTCAAGTTTATTGCGTCCGCAGCGCAACAATCGGTGAACTGCGAGCAATCCGCAGCGCCTGTATAGCCACCACGCTCCACGCGGCAATCAGCGCAATCAAACAGGCCAGAGAAATGATCGGCACGACCATCGTGATCCGCTCGGCATAAAACCCCAGATAGATCTGCGAGGCCCACCAGGCGAGTGGAAACGTGATCAGCATGGCGATGATCACCGGCCTGGAAAACTGCCGGACCAACAAACGCACGACCTGCCCGGTGCTGGCGCCCATGACCTTGCGCAAGCCAATCTCACGCCGGCGACGCTGGGCCATGAAGGCAGACAGGCCAAACAGGCCAATCAAGGCCAGCGACATCGCCAGGCCGGCGAACAGCACCATCATGATACTGATCGTCTCGGCGATCCGGAAAAACCGGCTGAAGTAGTGATCCAGTGGCTGCATCCAGATCGGCTGACCCGGCACGACCTGCGACCAGACGGCGCGAATGTCGGCCTCGATCTCGGTCGAGCGCTGAGCGTCCAGACGGATGGATGCAAAGCTGTACTGATCCGGAAAAACAGCAAAACCAACCGGCAATTGATTCATATGCACGCCCAGAAAGTAGCGATCATCGACCAGGCCAGCGATGTGGAATCGCTCTGTTCTGGGCTGATCAGTATCATTCTGGGCAATGGCGCCATGAGCAATGACTGTCTGCCCCAGAATATCCTGATCGGGATCCAGACCCAGCTCAGCAACGGCATTCAAATTGAGGATCAATGGGGTCGATTCGTCATTGGATAGATCATCACTTCCCAACTGACCAGACGTCAGGGCGATGTCGTAGAGCGACAGGAACTGTGGATCAGAGGCGACCAGCCGAAGTTCGAACGCTGCATCCGCCGACTGATGGGGCAATGTGACATTGCGATAGCCACCGGTTTGAAGAAAGGGGATGCCCCCTGACAGGCTGACTGAATCAACCCCTTCAATGGTTCGCAGTGCATCGCGCAATTCCAACTGGCGATCAAGAACAGCCGGTAGATCCAGCCGCTCCAGCACCCTGATCTCGTCTCTAGGGTAGGCCGAGCTGAGCGAGTCGAACAACTGGTTCTGAAAATGGATAATCAGAACCAGGGACAGAATGAAGATTGAAATGCTGAACTGGGCCACGATCATCAGCGTTCTGAAATGCTGTCCACTGACACTTTTCAGAAACCGGCCGCGCAGACTATCTATCGGTTCCTCACGGGAGATCAACCAGGAGGGATAGGCGCTGGAAACCAGCGCCGAGATCACGGTCGCTGCACACAGCAAGGGCAGCAGTTCAACATAGTCCACCTGCACGCCCTTGCCCGTCCAGTGGTTATAGAATGGGACCAGCAATTCGATCAGTGCCAGCGAGACCAGTGCCGAGACGCTGGTCAGAATCAATGCCTCCATCAGAAACTGCGCATACAGTTGTAGACGAGAGGCACCAAACGTTTTGCGCAATCCGACTTCACGCGTTCTCGAAAAGCCCTGGGCGGTCGACAGATTAGTGTAGTTGATACCGGCTGCCAGCAGGACCAGCAAGCCCAGAAGACTGACCGACTGCAGGACCGGAAACCCGAGTGCATCCCAAACCAGGGTGTTAGCACCATCAAGAGGACGCACGCTCAGCGCATTGATATACGCAAACTCCTGCTCTGGGGTGTGTCGTCTCATGACCTGATCCACCTGTTCCTGCAACCAGTCCCTGTCGCGCGACTCAGGGAGGAGGACATAGGTGAAATCTGCTGGATTCAGGCTGTCCCATTCTCCGGCTCGGTCAAAGTCGCCCAGGGCGATCAAGGCGTCGACGGAGGCCATCATGGTCAGCTTGGAGTTCGGCAACCAGGACGAATTGAAGTGGCTGTCTGGCGGCACATCCTCGATCACCGCCGTGACGATAAGCCTCAGGGCCGTGTCGATCTGCACTGATTCGCCCTGAACCATGACCCGACCAAACAGGGCCTGTGCCGTGCTGCGAGTCAGGATCAGGCCATCGACCTGATCCAGCGCCGTGGCATCGCCTTGCAGATAGTCAAAAGCGAAGATATTCAGAAAACCCGGATCGTTGAAGCGAATGCCATACCAGACCATTTGCCCATTGACGCTGACGATATGTTCGCGATGAATGGAGCGGGCGATCTCGTCGGCCTCCATAATGCTCTGCCGTAACAGTGGTGCATAGGCCAGACGGGCGTTGGGGTATTCCAAGATGGGTCCACCCGCATCCGGGTTGAACACGCTGCCTACCGTGTAGATACGCTCCAGTTGACTGAATATGCGATCATGATCGCGCTCATAGGCAACAATCAGCGTGGCAAACAGGAAGACCGTCAAGCCAATCACCAGCCCACCCAGGCTGATCAGTGTCGTGCCTCGAAAATACAATAACTGACGGGCCGCTGGTATCAGGGTATGAGTCAGCATGAACAAGCCACTCCGTGCTTGCTCAACGGACAGTGACGGATCGAAGCCGCTCAGTGACCAGTCCGCCATCAAACAGATGCAGGCTGCGGCGGGCCACATCAGCGTGTGCCAGTGAATGGGTCACCATGACAATAGTAGTGCCGTCCTCATTCAGGCTTCGCAGCATGTCCATCACATCCTGACCATGCGCACTGTCGAGGTTGCCGGTCGGCTCATCGGCCAGAATCAGCGACTGGCCTGCGACCACAGCGCGAGCCACCGAGACCCGCTGTTGCTGTCCACCTGACAATTGCGAGGGCAAGTGACGAGCCCGGTGCGCAATCCCCACCTGATCCATCACCGCCGCTACTTTGCGGCGTCGGCTGGCGGCGCGGCGGTCCTGATAGAGTAGCGCCATTTCGATGTTCTCGGCCACGGTCAGCTCATCGATCAGACTGAAGTCCTGGAAGATGAAGCCGATGTGCTGTTTGCGCAGCTGGGCGCGTTCTTTCTCGGTTGCCCGGGTGACGTCCTGACCCTGGAACAAGTAGTGTCCTGAGGTCGGCGTATCGAGCAAACCCATCAAGTTCAGCAGGGTGGTCTTGCCGCAACCGGATGGACCCATCACCGCCACAAACTCACCCGCCTCGATCTGCAGCGAGACTTCGCTCAGTGCCGCCGTTTCAACGCAGTCACTGTGGTAGGTTCTCGAAATCTGTTCAAGTTGGATCATCATGGGAATTGCTGCATGGGCCGAGGGTTCGATGGGATCGGGGGCTCCCCACATGGTAGCATTCAACGCACAGTTTCGGGCTTGATCTCAGGCGGAGCATTCCGTCGACCCAACACTGGCCGCCCCAAGCCGCGTTTCCACAGATACACCCAGGGGATAATCAAGGCATCGAGCACGACTCCGATGCCGTTGGCCATGGCCAGATCTCGGGCGGCCCCTTCCAGGGTGCCGTCAGAATACATTGGCAAGCCAACAGCCAGAAGCGCGCCGATGGCACTCATGCCGAGCATGCTGATCACAAATCAGCGCCCTGCCCATTTGTGTCTCGGGCTACCTTTGCGAAACAGCAACGCGGCAGTGCCACTGAACAAGGTGATAGCGCCGAGCAGAATGCGTCCCAGAACCCATGGATTGAGCGCATCCATGTCAGAAATGCGGCAACCACATGCCCATCGTGGCTACGAAAATACCGACACCCATGATCAGCGTGAACGCGGCCAGCACGCCGGACATCACCCACAGGCCGATCGGACCGGCCCGATCACTAGCGCGGAAATACAGTTCCAGTATGGCCAGTGGCAGCAGATATTGGCCAAACGACCAGATCGACATAAACGGACCACTGAACGTCTCGACGTCGATACCGATGCCGCCAGTAGCAGCGAACCAGAACATCAGACCGATACGAAAGAACCAGACGCCGCTGACGACCAGGAACAGACGCAGTGCCCAGCGCCGATGGGCTACCAACTTCCGAGCCATCGCCAGCCGAATCGTCAGCACCGCGAACACCAAAACCAGGATCGCATCCAGCGAAATGCCCAGCGTCATGATTAGCCCACCGGGTATCTCGCGCGTCCAGACCAGATACAGACCGACCAGGGCGGTCAGCATGACCGACGGGATGTACACACGACCGTTCCAGTGATGGAAGCGCGGATAATGTGCCCGGATCGCCGGCACCAGCTGCAGAGGTCCACCTCCGATGACGATGACCGCCAACAGGATGTGCACCACAAACGACACATTGCCGATCAGGTCGCCAGCGATGATGCCGTTTTGACTGGCCTCGTTCCACGCCGCCAGATTGCCCTGCAGCGCATGCCGGGCATAGGCCATCAACAGATAAGCGACGAAGATCCACTGACCGATCAGCGCCACCACCCACCATCCGGCGGCGGCAATGGACAGGCCCTTGCGAGCCAGAGCCTGGCGGTTGTCAGTAGACGATCGGGCTATGATCGGCTGAGTGTCGGGTCCCGAGCTTGGAAGTGATGTGGCCATGTAGCCTCCTGAGTAAATTGTCCTGCCGACAATGCGGCGCGTCAGGTTGATATAGCAAGCGACGTGCCAACTATTCATGTCACTGATTTAATTGAAATTCATGAAGAAACGATCAAAACACTGCACGATATCGTACAGTCTGAATGCACGATATCGGTCAGTTTAGTGTACGATATCGGTCAGTTTAGTGTACGATATCGTGCAAATTACACGCACCGTGAACCATGCCCGACCCGCATTGCATTCTGATTGTTGACGACGACCCGGATATTCTGACCGCCGGACGACTGCTGCTGAGCCACCATTTTGGCAAGGTCATCTGCTGTTCCGACCCCCATCAGATTCCCCGGTACATGGCGCAGCATCGCTTCAATGCGGTCTTGCTGGACATGAACTTCTCTCCCGGTGCGCGTGACGGCCAAGCCGGCTTTGACTGGCTCAATCGCATTCTGGCCATCGACCCGGAAACCGTAGTGGTAATGATCACCGCGCACGGTGGGGTCGACACGGCGGTCGAAGCCATTCGGCAAGGGGCCACCGACTTCATCGCCAAGCCCTGGCAAAATGAAAAAGTGGTGGCCACACTGTCGGCCGCCATGGCGTTGTCGGACACGCGTCAGGAAGCTGCGGCTCTGAAGCGCAGCAATCAGCGACTGCTGGAAGCCAACCGCGCCGATGACTCTCGGATGATTGGCTCATCATCGGCCATGCAGCAGGTACATTCGATTATTCGCAAGGCCGCACCGACCGATGCCAATGTGCTGATCCTGGGCGAGAACGGCACTGGCAAGGAGTTGGTGGCGCGACAGTTACACGCCCAAAGCACACGCGCCGAGGCCGTGTTTGTATCGATAGATCTGGGTGCCGTCTCCGAGAGCCTGTTTGAATCCGAGCTGTTTGGCCATCACAAGGGCGCGTTTACCGGCGCCGACAAGGGCCGCACGGGTCGGTTGTTAGCTGCCGATGGCGGGACGCTGTTTCTGGACGAAATCGGCAACATTCCCCTGCACCTCCAGGTCAAGCTGTTGACGGTGCTGGAGCAACGTCAGGTCATCCCGCTGGGAAGCACCGAACCAATTGAGCTGGATGTGCGTGTAGTGGCCGCGACCAACCTGCCCCGTCACTCGCTGGGCAATGAACAGCTGTTTCGACAGGATCTGCTGTTCCGCCTGAACACGGTCGAAATCCTGCTGCCACCGCTGCGCGATCGCGCCGAGGACATCCCCGAGATTGCTCTGCACTTTGCCCGGCAATATGCTCGAAAGTACCGAAAACCAGACAAGCTGTTCTCCGCCGATGCCATGCATCACGCCATGCACAATCACTGGCCCGGCAACGTTCGTGCGCTGCGTCATGCGGTCGAAAGGGCAGTGATCCTGTCCGAAGGCGAGGCGCTGGAGTCGGTCGACCTGCAGCTGGACACACTGCCTGACTCGAACGCAGCGTCTCCAGATGATCGCTCACTGAGCCAGGCAGCGCCTGTTCCAGAGCCCGATCAGGACCTGAACCTGGAACGCACCGAACGGCAATTGGTGGTCACCGCTCTGAAGCGCCATCAGTACAATATCAGCAAGGCGGCGGCGGACTTGGGCATCACCCGAACGTCCTTGTATCGACGAATGGATAAACATGGCCTCTGAACGCTTTGCAATCGGCCTCACGGTTCGACTGGTCCTGCTGACGGTTTGCCTGTGCGGATTGATTCTGTCCATTCAACACGAGGGCTTTCATGCGCTGACTCTGTTGTTGTTGCTACTGAACGGACTGCTGCTGTTTGGGCTGTATCGCAAGATCACCACGACCAATCGAGAGCTGTCCCGGTTTCTGGACGCTGTCCGCTCGAAAGACGTGTCTCAGCGCTTTGATTCGCAGGGCAGCGGCAGCGGCTTCGATCAACTCGGCGAATCACTCGAAGCGCTGATGCAAAAAACCCGGGACGACCGTCAGCAACAGGAAACCCGGCTTCGCCGACTAATATCCTTGACCGAGCAGGTGCCCGCACCCTTGCTGTCGCTGCATGCGGACGAGACGGTAGAGCTGCACAATCATGCCGCCCGACAGCTGCTGTCAGATCGACCGATCCATCGATTGGATGATCTGGGTGAGGAGAATGCCACCATGATCGACGCCCTCCGCGAGATCACACCCGGTGAGCGACGCCTGGTCACCTTTCATCAGCATGGTATCCGCAGGCAACTGGCGGTGATGGCGACGACCCTGATCAGCGGCTCGCAGCAGGAGCGCCTGATCAGCCTGCAGGATATTCACAGCGAGCTGGAACAGGTTCAGTTGAAGGCCTGGCAAGACCTGGTTCGAGTGCTGACTCACGAGATCATGAACAGCCTGACGCCGATCGTCTCGCTGTCGCATACGGCCCGCGATCTGCTTGCCGAGACACAGAACAATCAGACATCTGACGCTGATCGGGAAGCCCTGAACACGGCCGTCAGCACAGTGGCCCGTCGCTCCGAGGGACTGATGCACTTTGTGCAGCGCTACCGCAGCCTGAGCGCGCTACCAGCACCGCAACTGAAACAAATCGAATTGACCGAGCTACTCGGCCGCGTCAGCACGTTGATGCGCGATCAGTGGCAGCAACAGTCTATTGATCTGGCTGTCAACATCACGCCTGAGAGACTGAGATTGCAGGCCGATCCGGACCTGCTCGAACAGATGCTGATCAACCTGCTGGGCAATGCCGGCCAGGCAGTCGCCGATCAGCCCTCTCGACAAGTCACCCTCAGCGCACAGTCAAACCCCCAGGGCTACATACTGATCGACGTTGACGACAATGGCCCGGGGATCGATAACGATCTGGTCGACGATGTCTTTCTTCCATTTTTCACCACCCGCGCAGACGGCAGTGGCATCGGGCTGGCCCTGACCCGGCAGATCATGACCGCGCACGGCGGGACGGTGACCTTGGACACCTCTGAGTTGGGGGGCGCACGTTTGCGGCTGGTCTTTCCAGGATAAGTAGATCAGATCGATGCGACAGGCTGAATCGGCTTGAGCCAGAGTCAGTTTCTCCATTCTCTCTGTGCTGCCAGATTCTCAGAATGTACAGGACCTGATCGGTGATCTGGTAACGCAACGTATCGAGACCGATGTAAAGGTCTCGGGTTTTTCAGCATCCGGAGCGTGCGCGACAGACTGCCAGGGAGCCTCTAAACAAGTCGTGACCGACTGTCTTGAGCGTCAAATCCGCCCAGGCTTGTTCAGAGGCTCCTTGGTACAGCTTGTCGTATCTGACCAAACTACTTCACCAAACTATTCTGTCCTGGAAGAATCTGAACTACAGGCGTCTTGTATCGTTTTCAGCATCACCGAAGCGTCCTGATAATCCAGTGCAATCGGCTGCCAGCTCTCACCCACGTTCAGCACTAGCGAGGGGAAACCCCGGATCGGGGCTTGCGCCGTCAGTGCCAGATCAGACTGGAAGCGCAGCTCGACCCGGGCCGAGTGCATATCTCGAACAAACTGCGCCGTGTCCAGGCCCAGCTCTCCGGCCAGATCAATCAGGGTTTGATCGTCCGATGGATTCTTCGCCTGTAGATAGTAGGCCTGCTGAATCTCCAAGGTCATCGCATCGGACTGGCCTTGCAGGCCCGCAGCAATCACCGCGCGACAGGCCGGCCAAGTCGAGCGCCTAGGCTCACAGTCGGTCCAGAAAGCATGATTGAACTCAGTCCCCAGCTCCTCGGAAATTCGCTGCCAGGTTTTCTGCAGCATGTCTTTCATGTCATCGACCATCGGCTCGTTACTATCCGGTGCCAGCCCGCCGAGCACCGTCTCGACCTCGATCGATTCGTGTAACCGGGATTTGAGCGCATCCCACACCGGCCTGAAACCCCAGCACCAGCTACACATGGGGTCGTGAAAGTAGAGGAGTGTTGTCATGTCGAAGAATTGCCGTGTCGCGTTGATATGAATGATATCAACATTACCGCGGCACTGTGCGCTGAGCTGCGCTCGGGGAACAGGATGGAGCACATGCAGAACTGTCATTCCAGCCAACGCGGGAATCTTGCCGGCCTTACCACGGGGTCTGATCAGAGAAGATCCCAGCGTGCGATGGGATGACGGGACTATGGGTTTGGGTTTGGGTTTGGGTTTGCTTTTCCCTTCCACGAAGGGAGATCGAGAGGAATGCGGCCTGAAGGGCTGTTTGTGAGTCGAACATGGCATCGTGATTGGTAGGCGCTGTCCTCCAGACCACTGTAACCGGCAGGCCCCTGAACAGCAGCCAATACGCTGAACGACGTCAGCAGAAAACCCAACGAAACAACCCATCCGATTCGCAACATGATGGAACACTGCGATCTTGTGCTCACACCTCACCAAACCTGATACAGCGCGCACTCAAAGTCATCCAGGTTTAGCGAACAATGAAATCAAAATCGACTTCCTGGACTCTAACCTCATCTGCCTGGCCGCCTGCCTGCATAATAGGTTGTCTTTCCAGACAATAAGAGTAGCTTTGACTGAGATTTCCGTTTGTTAATTGCTGTCAGACCACCCATACAGGCCGCCCCATGACTACGCTTCGCTACTGTTATCAGACCGTCGAGTTCGGCGCGATTGATATCCATCTGTGCACGCTGCGGGACAATCAGGAGTTTCACGACCCTGAGGGCGCCGCTGAAGAGCTGGGCATCTCCTCGGCATGCTGGCCGCTGTTTGGCGTCATCTGGCCTTCCAGTATGGTGCTCGCACACCACATGGCGGACCTGCCAACCGGATCAAAACGCATTCTGGAAATTGGCTGCGGCATGGC
>QIKT01000155.1 GCA_003233095.1 Oceanospirillales bacterium
CCAAGGGGCAGCGATGGGCACACCTGGATATCGCAGGCACTGCCTGGGATGGTGGCACCAATAACGGCGCGACCGGGCGACCCGTGTCACTGCTGTCCGAGTTTCTCTCACACAAAGCAGCTTCTGCCTGAGCCCCCAGCGAGAACGCCTTCATGGACATGGACAAGAGTTACCAGCCCTCCCGGATCGAGCCACATTGGCGCGAATTCTGGGCATCAAAGGACTTCTTCGCACCTGCCGGTGACGGAGAGGCCTATACCATCATGCTGCCGCCACCCAATGTCACCGGTCGCCTGCATATGGGACATGCCTTTCAGGACATGGTCATGGATGCATTGAGCCGCTATCATCGGATGTGCGGCAAGCGAGTCTTGTGGCAGTGCGGAACCGATCACGCCGGGATTGCGACGCAAATGGTCGTGGAGCGTCAACTCGCTGCCCAGGGGATCAAGCGTCACGATCTGGGACGTGATGCCTTCGTCGATAAGGTCTGGGAACACAAGGATGATTCAGGCGGCACCATCCGCCATCAGATGCAGCGACTGGGAGCATCGGTCGACTGGTCGAGCGAACGCTTCACGATGGATGAAGGCTTGTCGGACGCCGTTCGCAAGGTGTTCATCAGCCTCTATAAGGAAGGACTGATCTACCGTGGCAAGCGCCTGGTCAACTGGGACCCTGTGCTTCGCACAGCCGTATCGGATCTGGAGGTGGTGCCCACCGAAGAACAGGGATCGCTCTGGCACCTGCGCTATCCAAGAGAGGACGGCAAGGGTCACGTCATTGTCGCCACCACACGACCGGAAACGATGCTCGGCGACGCCGCTGTTGCCGTCCACCCTGATGATGCACGTTACAGCGATCTGATCGGCACGCATCTGCTACTGCCTCTGACAGACCGGCGCATACCGATCATTGCCGACCGATGTGTCGATCCGGAATTCGGCACCGGCTGCGTCAAAATCACCCCAGCACACGATTTCAACGATTATGAGGTGGGTCAACGGCATGACCTGCCGCTGATCAACATTCTCAATCCGGACGCCAGTCTCAACGATGAAGTGCCCAAGGCCTATCGCGGCATGGATCGTTTCGAAGCTCGCCGCCAGATCATTGTCGATTTTGAAGCGCTCGGTTTGCTCGACAAAACTGACCCACATACCTTGATGGCGCCGCGAGGCGACCGATCCGGCGTCATTCTCGAACCGTTGCTGACTGACCAATGGTACGTCAAGACGCAGCCACTGGCTGAACCGGCCATAGAAGCGGTTCGCAACGGGGACATTCAGTTTGTTCCGGCGAATTGGGACAAAACCTACTATGAGTGGATGAACAACATCCAGGACTGGTGCATTTCCCGACAGCTGTGGTGGGGCCATCGGATTCCCGCTTGGTATGACGACGATGGCAGCATCTATGTGGGCGAGGACGAAGCGGTGATCAGGGCCGAGCACCAACTGGGCGATGAGGTCGTCCTGACTCAGGATGAGGATGTCCTGGACACCTGGTTCTCCTCGGCGTTGTGGCCATTCTCAACCCTGGGCTGGCCCGAATCGACTGACCGACTGACAACCCACTATCCCACCAGCGTGCTGGTGACCGGATTTGACATCATCTTCTTCTGGGTGGCCCGGATGATCATGATGGGCCTGAAATTCACCGGCGAAGTTCCTTTCCGCGAAGTCTATATCCATGGACTGGTTCGAGATGGTGAAGGTCAGAAAATGTCCAAATCCAAGGGCAATGTGCTCGATCCACTGGACCTGATTGACGGCATCGAGCTAGATGCGCTGATCGACAAGCGCACCGCCAACCTGATGCAACCGGAAAAGACTGATGCGATTCGCAAGTCTACCCGGGCCGAGTTCAAAGAGGGCATTGCCGCCTATGGCACCGACGCCCTGCGGTTCACCTTTGCAACCCAGGCCACGCTCGGGCGCGACATCCGCTTTGATCTCGGTCGTGTGGAAGGTAACCGCAACTTCTGCAACAAGCTGTGGAATGCCGCTCGCTTCGTGCTGATGAATGTCGCCGATCAACCCTTGAGCACGGACACCAGCGCACTGCGTCCGATCGATCAGTGGATCTTGTCGCGACTGAATCGCAGCATGGACGTGATTCGCACGAGTTTTGCCAGCTATCGCTTCGATCTGGCCGCCCAGGCAATCTACGAGTTCATCTGGCATCAGTATTGCGACTGGTACCTGGAATTGAGCAAGCACTCCCTGCAAACCGGTTCAGACGAGCAGCAGGCAGCGAGTCGGTATACCTTGCTGAGCGTGCTTGAACAGATGCTCAGACTGCTGCACCCATTGATGCCCTTCATCACCGAGGAAATCTGGCAGCAGGTCGCCCCCATGCTGGGTCGTTCCGAAGAGAGTATCTGCGTCGCTCCCTACCCACACAGCGATACATCGTTGATCAACCATGAGGTCGAAACCGATCTGAGCTGGCTGCAACAGGTGATACTCGGCGTCCGACAAATCCGCGGTGAAATGGATATTTCTCCGGGCAAACCGCTTGATGTCGTCTTCTCCGGAGGCAGTGATCAGGATCGACAGAGACAGGCAGACTTTGAATCGACATTGCACAGCCTGGCTCGACTATCCTCATCGAAGTGGTCCGGGAATCCTGAAGACATTCCCGAATCGGCAGTCGCGGTCATCGGCGAAATGAAGGTGCACATTCCACTCGCCGGCTTGATTGATCCGGTCAAGGAGATTGCCCGTCTGAACAAGGAAAGTGACAAACTCAGACAGCTGATCGAACGCACTGGCAAGAAACTGGACAACCCGGGCTTTGTCAGCAAAGCGCCTGCACAGGTCATCGACAAGGAGCGTCAGAAACAGGCTGATGCTCAGCAGACTCTGAGCGAGCTGGACGCGCAAATCGAACGACTGAAATTACTCTGAAGCGGCGTCAGGTGGAGGCAGCGATCTCCTCGGGCGCCTGTTCTGTGGCGGTCAACCGAGATGACATGACCACCGCATCCTCCCGTTTGCCGGACACTGCCGGATAGTAATCAGGCCTGCGACCAATGATGGCAAAGCCATGCGATTGATACAGCGTAATGGCCGCCACATTGCTGGGCCTGACTTCAAGAAACAGAGTTCGGGCTTGATACAGCCGAGCCACGTCTACCATTCGCTTCAGCAAGCGTCGACCCAGTCCCTGCCCTTGTCGATCTGGGTCGATGCACAGATTCATCAAATGCGCCTCACCCGCCGCCGTCGCCAGGATGCCATATCCGGCGACCTGATCATCGACCGTCAGGACCCAACACGAGTATCCGACCCTTAGGCAATCCTCAATGATGCCCAGAGTCCATGGGTGCTCATATGCTGAGCGCTCAATGGCCATGACCGGTTCGACATCGTCATCAGCCATCAGACGAACCTGAATGTCAGTTGAGGGTTCCATCAGGAGTCAACCGCTGCGTTGGGTCAGCCAGTGCTTGATCTGTGACCAGGCCTGGGCCTTGCATACCCGATCAGACAGTATTCGACTGAGGGCTGGCAGCACAATCAGCCCATTGATCGACTTCGAGGCAGGGCAGTCCCCAAAGATAACAACATCCCGGCGGCTAGACAGGTCGTCACGCGAGACGATATCCGGCGCCTGATCGACAAGGTCGACATGGCATTGCGTTGCGTCCAGCGACATGGCGTTGAGAATCTTTCCAAGCAGGTCCGAAAGCAGTGGCGACAGCGTCTGGCCTTGCTTCGACTCGATGACCAGCACCAGGTGCGGTAGATGAATGCTCGACGCTCGCACAGCAGAAGCGGCGTCAATCGACTGCAGTGATGAGGATTCGATGACCGGATCGGGACGAGGAATCCAGACCGTCAGACCCATGGCCTGCAGGCTCTGTACTTGACGGGCTGAGAGTGTCATCTGGACTCGACGGCAACCCTGATATCGTCCATCAGCTGCAGCAGAATTCGATCGAGGGCAGCTGTCATAGCACGAGCAGTGTCAGGCATCGCATCCGAGCTTGCTGTTTCAGTGTCTTCATAATGTCGCTCGAAAATCATCTGCCGCCCGTCAGACACTCGGATAAGACGCGCCGACAGGCTGATTTTCGCACGAATACCATTGTGGGTATGACGATCAAACTCGTCCAGAGTCATCTGCAGACGATAGTAATCGCGCAAATTCGAAGGGTTGATCTCGCTAGTCGCAGTGGTGAGTATCCTCGCCAACCGGCGCTGATCGAGCGCTTCGATCAGTCGATCCTGAATCAATCGAGCCGGACGATCTTCCCACATGTAATAGTGGTACTGCTTGCGCTCAATCAGTGACGGCTCTGTGCTGTAAACGATCGACCTTCCCTGCCTGAGCCCGTCCGAGCGCGGCGTCTCGACCACCAGAACCCCATCGATCGATGGGGTTTCCTGAGCGTTGACCGGGGACATCGCCATCAGGCGGTAATAGTGGTCCTCGGGGATCGGCTCACTGGAACTACAGGCGGCCAGCAACAGGATCAGACTCGGCCAGATCAATGATGGCAATCGCTTCATGGGTTTTCTCCGGTCTTGTCCGCATCAGGCGAGAAGATCAGGGTACTGGGGTCCTTGCGAATTCCGCGGGTAAACTCGTTGAAGTTGCGACTGGCCTCATCGATATTGTGTCCAATGCTCTCCAGACGCACTGCGAAATCGTTGATCGACGCACGCATCCGGATCATCGTATCTGACAGGGTCCCCTTGGTTTCACTTAGCATCCCGTTCATCTCGGCGGTCAGAGTACTGACCTGACGACGTATCTGATCCAGTTCGGACGTCATCGCGGCAATATCAGCGGTTGCCTGCTCAGCATTGACCATTATGTTGTCAATGCGAGTAATATTGCCGGGACGCATGATTTGCTGAATGCCCTGAGCGGCACCATCAAGGCGCTCAAGCAGTGTTCGGATATCTTCGATCACCAGCGGAGTGCTACCTTCGATATTCAAGGTGATTGAATCAATGCGCTCACTGATCGTGTCAATCAACGGTTTGATCTTCTGTTCGGTCAGGTCGTTGACGTTGTCTGCCAGATCTCCCAGTGAACCAAAGATGTCGCTGGCACCACGCGCTGCGAGTTCACTTCCGGGTTTGAGCACGGTATTGCTGTCGCCCTGCTGCAGCACCAGGAACGTATCGGAGAGTAACCCGGCAGTCGCGATTGCAGCCACAGTATCGACCGATAGTGGCCAGCCTTGGGTGATAGCCAGTTCGACCTTGAAACGAGTTTGGGTTCCTTCATGCTCCGGCTCGACGGTCTCTATCTGGCCAATGCTATAGCCTTCAAAATAGACCGGCGTACCGTATTTGAGTCCAGCGACTTCGTCGTAGTAAGCAACGTATCGATCGACATCGCCCGATCGCTGTCCGGTGATGTTGTACAGAATGAAAAACAGGAACAGCAACGTCCCCACGACCACGCTGCCAGCCACCAGGTAGTTGACGTTATCCCTTTTCATGCATGCATCCCTTTATCTAAAGCTCGTATTGTTCTTCGGTCAAACGGCGAAGATATTCCTCGGCATCGACCTGAATGTGACGCGGACGTCGATTGAGCAAATCCTGCACCCGCTCATTGCTGCTGCTGCGAACCTCGTCGACCGTACCGGTAAGCAGTGCCTTGCCATTATCCAGCACGGTGATCTTGTCAGCAATCTTGAACGCACTGTCCAGCTCGTGAGTGACCACCACCATGCTCATGCCCATGGCATCGCGCAGCTTCAGGATCAGATCGTCCAATTCGGCTGCTACCACCGGGTCCAGGCCCGCTGATGGCTCATCGAAGAACAACAGCTTGGGGTCCATAACAATCGATCTGGCCAGCGCAACACGCTTGATCATGCCACCTGACAACTGTGATGGCATCAGGTCCTGAAATCCACCAAGATTGACGACTTCAAGCTTCATGCGGGATATGATGCGAATGGTATTCTCACCCAGATCAGTGTGTTCTCTGAGCGGCATGGCCACATTCTCCCCGACCGACATCGAGGTAAACAGTGCACCACCCTGGAATGACACTCCCATCTGGCGCCTGAGAATCAGCATGTCTCTGGAACGGATCTGATGAATATCCTGGCCCAATAAACGGATGCGGCCACTGGTGGGCCGATACAAGCCCAACAGATGCCACAACAGCGTGCTCTTGCCCGAGCCACTGCCGCCCATGATGACACGGATTTCTCCCTCTTCCATAGAGAGGTTCAGTCCGTCCAGGATTTTCCGCTTGCCATAGTGAGTGACCAGGTTTCCAACTTCGATAACGGGATTGGACGGAGAAGATGTCATGTCAGCGGTTCAGGAAATAGGTGAAAATCATATCAGAAATAACCAGCCCGCTGATCGCCAATACCACCGCTTTGGTCGTCGCTCGTCCAACGCCTTCTGCACCGCCATTGACGCTAAAGCCGGAACTGACACCCACCAGAATGATGATCAGGGCAAACACAATGGATTTGCTCAGCCCCTGGGCGACATCACCGAAGTTCAGCGAGTTCATCGAACTGACCATATAAGCATGAAGGGTCATGTCCAGTTGCCCGACTGCATACAGTCCACTGCCGACAATCGCGGCAACCGACGATAGAATAGTGAGAATGGGCATCATGATCAGCAGAGCGATCAGTGGTGGTGCAACCAGATAACGGACCGGCATGATGCCGATGACCCGCATGGCATCGACTTCTTGGGAAACCACCATCGAACCGATCCTGGCCGCCAGTGATGACGCCGTCCGTCCAGCCACCAGAATGCCTGTGATCAGCGGGCCAAACTCACGAACGATCCCTTTGGCAACCGGAACAACCACCTGAGATTCAGCGCCGAATTCCCTCAACGCATAGATAGTCTGGATGGCCAGGGAGACACCGACAGCAAATGACAAAACGCACACAATCAAGATCGCGCGTACACCCACTTCCATCATCTGTTCAAAGACTGGACCCAGTTTGACCGGCTGCTGCCGGCCTCGCCCGAAGACGGTCCAATACATTGATTCGGCGAGCAAGGCGCCCGCATAGCCGAAACCGGAGATACCTCGCGTCAGCGACTGCTTGTACTGAGCCAATGAACGCGTGCTCACCATCAACCCGCCTGTGTGCGCGCAGCAGCCAGATCGTCATGTATCGGAAAAACCTGATCCAGTCTGGCCAGTTCGAGCACTGCACGAACCTGAGCTGAAATACTCAACAATCCGAACTGAACCGTTTTCTTCTTGGCCGTCTGATAGCCTTCGACCAGCGCAGCGATTCCCGAGCTGTCGATATACTCTACTGCCGACAGATCCACCAGAACCTGAGAATTGGACTGAATCGCCGACAGGATGGCTTCTCGCACATCCGACGACCAGGACAGATCGACTTCACCGCTGACGGCGACAACCTGAAACTCGTCTTGACTGTTAATCGTGCAATTATTCATGTGTCTTCCCGTTGATAACCTTGCTCATCTTCAATATGTTTCCCGTACCGCACTTCGGGCAATCAAATGCCCAGTGGTCCATGATGGTGTCGATCAGATTGATGCCAAGGCCTCCAGGCCTTGGCTGGGTCAGATCGCGTGGTCTGATCTGGCTGCTGTCAATGGTCTTCGCGTCATCACTCAAGGTAAACAGCAGTCGCTCTTCAGCATCCACAACCTCCGACTCGATACTCAAACGGATGCTTCGCGTCCGATCCCCCCGGTAGGCGTGGCGCATGATATTGGTACAGGCCTCATCGATGACCAGAGTCAATTGCATCAGCATGGCGTCATCGACTCCCGCCTCGGTCAAGGCATCACGCAGCATCTCGCGGACGTCACGCATCATGGTTGGGCAAGCCTTGAAGGTCAGGTCCAGGAGTCGTGGCATCATGCGTCTCCGATGGCCATCATGGTGGTGTCATCGACAATCTTCATCCGTCGCAGTCGCGTGACCACACTGCCCAGGCAACTTTTCATGGATTGACTGGAGAATGAGTCAATCAAACCTGCCAGACCTTCTTCATCCAGCATGTTGCCATCAGGGCCACGAATCTCGGTCGCACCATCGGAATAGAAATACAGCCTGGCCCGCCCAGTCTGACATCGCTGTGCGATGATCTCCTGCTGTGGGATGATCCCCAATGGAGGGGCCATCGCCTCGAAGCGAGACAGTTCACCGTCAGGCTGACGAAGCAGCGCTGCCGGAAAGCCCGCATTGGCCCATTCAACGTCGCCGTTTGTAGGGTCCAGATAACCGGCAACAGTGCAAATGAACATGCCCTGACTCAGTGCGTTGACCAATTCATTGTTGACCGAAACCAGCCAGTCTCCGACGGACAGATTCTTCTTGCCGACGAAGCGTAACAGGGTCGCCGTCTGAACCATGACCAGCGCTGCATTCATACCCTTGCCAGAGACATCGCCTATGGTAAAGGCAATTCGTCCGTCTGGCATCTCGAAATGGTCATAGAAATCTCCGGATACCTGACGGGCAGGCAAATTGATGCCCTGAATGGGAAAACTGTCTCGACGCCGCTTTGGATAGAAGGAACGCTGCAGACGGCGCGCCATGAACAGCTCCCGCTTGATCTGTTTTTGCTCAACGAGTGATGCGGCCATGCTGGCATTGTTGATAGCCAGCGACGTCGGCGAGGCCAGGATGTGCAAAGTGTTGCGATCGGCTTCGTCAAACAGACCGCCGTCTTTCTTGTTCAGAATCTGCAGTACCCCAATAACGCCATCGGCCGAGGTCAGCGGCATGCACAGAATCGATCGAGTCGAAAACCCGGTTTTGCGATCCACACGGGCGGTGAAGTCAGGGTCCTGAGTCACATCGGCGACCAGCCGACTCTGACCATCGGCAGCCGTCTTGCCCACCAGCCCCTTGCCCACCTGCATCTTCAGCCCGGTCACGTCCACGGGTCCATGGCAGGCACGACAGGTCAACATGCGTGCCGCAGAATCAAGCAAGAAGACTGATGCTGCTTCGGCATTCATACAATTGGCGATCTGAAGCACCGCCTGTTTCAGGGTAGAGTCAATATCGATTGATCGTGCAAATTGCTGCCCCAGCGCAATCAGCAGCTCAGTATCCTGAGGCGACAAGGTCGCCGTCGGAGTGGACGAGGTCGGCGGGTCAATCATCACTGCGCAGGCTTGACCGTCGTTTCAGACGGTTGCGCAACCACAGAAACGGCCCGGATAGCGTGTATCCATAGGCCACCGCAAACAGCAGTTTTGGTGGATCCAGCGCCAGCAGAGCGAAAATGATAACCAGCAGCAGAATCCAGAAAAAGGAGACTTTTTCAGGCCATCGCTTGAAGCTGAAGTACTTGACATTACTGACCATCAACAGACCGCCAGCCAGGGTGACCAGTAGCACCAGCCAGTGAATGTCTGCCCCGGCAATCTCGAAGGATTCGGCGCACCACACCAGAGTCAGAATGATCCCGGCTGCTGCCGGCGAGGACAGCCCAATGAAATAGGACTTATCGACCTTGCCAGCCTGGGTGTTGAATCGAGCCAGACGAAGCGCCGCACAGGCTGCAAAAAGAAATGAGACCAGCCAGCCCAGCTTGCCGGCCACATTGCCCAGCTCACTCAGCGATGACAAAGACCAGGTGTAGACCAGAATGGACGGTGCCAGCCCAAAGGAAATCAGATCAGACAGACTGTCGTACTGAACACCGAAATCGCTCTGCGTGTGTGTCATACGAGCCACCCGACCATCCATGGCGTCGAGCAGGGAGGCAATGAAAATCGCGATGCATGCAGCAACCGGTTTGTCATTAATCGCCGAAATGATTGCGTAGAAGCCGGAAAACATGGCCGCTGTGGTAAACAAATTGGGCAAAAGATAGATGGCCGATCGGGATGGCGTGGCACGACTCTCTGACGATTGTTGCTCTTGGTTGTCACTGTCAGTGGTCGGATTGGATTGTTTTTCTGTCATGAACCCTCTGCATTCAAGCGCATGGCATGCGCTCCGCTTCCCCTGTGGCAGGACCAATGCCCAGTCAACTCAATACGATTGAGACACAAAGGCCCGATCTGTCTGACAGTGTACTATAAACACCTGCGGATGGGATCAGATCACAGCAAGGGTGTCACGATCAGATCCAGCTCAACGACCGTGAACCAAGCCCATCCGTCCCAGGTCAGACTGTGTATAATCATTGCTATGATATTTACAGGCCCCAGGAGATTTTCATGCAACAGAGCTTCTTTACCCTGATCCTGACCGCGTTGATGGCCAGCCAGCTGGTCAGCGCTCAGACCACCAAAGTTTACAAATGGGTGGATGAAAACGGAGTCACGCATTTCAGCGCTGAACCGCCCGAACAGCGAGAACAAGCGACTTTGATTGAAGTCGATGACAGCGCTCCGGAGCTCTCTGTTGAAGAGTCCAAGCCATTGCTGGAAAGCACCAATCTGCAAGCCCAGGCCGCACCACCGGACAATTCAGCCATTGAAACCGAGAATCGCCGCCGCCAATGCGAGCACGGACGTCGCGTCAAGGCTCAGATCGAACCGCTGCCCAGAGTCTTTCACGAGGTGGATGGTGAACGTGTCCAGATGACCGATGACGAACGCATAAGACTGCTGGACGAAGCCCAACAGAATATCGAGACCTACTGTGCTTAATCAACGCCGCAAGCGCAAGAGTCTGGCCAAACCCATCATCACGGTCGTCCTTCTGGCCAGTGTCGCTGCCGTGATTTTCTGGTATTTCTACCCGTCGTCACGTCCCGCCTGGCTGGCCGATCGATTGCCGGTGGCCGCCAGTGCCACTAGCACGATGTATCGATGGACCAATGACACGGGCTTACCGGTTATCAGTGACCAGAAGCCGCCGGTAGGCGTCGAGTTCGAGGTCATCGAATATCGCAACGATCAGAACGTCATCCCGGCTCAGAGCAAGGAATGACCGCTATTGCCTGGCGTGGTTCTCGGATGTCACTCATTTGACACACAGGCCGCCTGCAGCTGTAGTATCTTGTTTTTTCGCTGAACTCATTCTGTTGATATATCAGTATGATCACCATCTGAACACGCCCCGTTAGCTAAGGAACCTCTGAACAAGTCATGACCGGTTGTCTTGAGCGTCAAACACGCCCCCCCCCTCTGCGTTCATGAACCGAGCCATAGCAACACTATGACTCAGTTCATGCGCCTTGATCGGACGTATTTGCCATCTCAGTCCAACCCGCTTAAGACTTGTTCAGAGGCTCCCTAACTCACGCTCATGAAACGAAGCCACAAGAAAGTCAAGACTCTGGACACGCCCTACAGCGGCATCTCGGTCAGTGAGTATCATCAGGAAAAACGTCGTCTACAGCTGGAGTTGTTGAGGATTCAGCAGCGCTGTGTGGATGAAGGTCTGCGTGTTTGCGTCAGCTTTGATGGCCGCGATGCGGCCGGCAAGGGCTCGACCATACACCGCATCACACAGAACATGATGCCCAAGCACTATCGTGTGGTTGAGCTGAGTATTCCGACGCCATCCGAAGCCCGCTACTGGTTCAGACGCTACGAAAAGCAGTTGCCACAACCGGGTGAAATGGTCTTTCTTGACCGATCCTGGTACAACCGCGCATTGATTGAACCGACAATGGGCTACTGCAGCAAATCACAGTACACCTATTTCATGAAGAAGGTCCTGGAATGGGAACATGAGCTGATCCGAAACGGACTGATCATGATCAAGTTCTACCTGTCGGTCAACTCGGATACTCAGATGTACCGATTCCGGGAGCGCTTGTCGGATCCGCTCAAATTCTGGAAATTCAGCCCTAACGATTACGCCGCCCGAGAGAAGTGGGAAATCTATACCCAGTACAAAGAGCAGATGTTCTCACGGACCTCATCGAAGAAGTCCCCCTGGATCGAAGTCAGCTCCAATACCAAGATGGAGTGCTTTCTGACCTGCATGCTGCACATCATTCGCGTCACCGGACAGCAACACTTCAAATCGCTCACCGGCGAAGACGTCAATCGGCACTACAGCATAGAATTCGACGGAGTTCAGTTTACCGGCTTGAACTCGAAGCAATATGCTGTTTTGATGAACAAATCGCAATCAGACAGCAAAACAAATTGATGCCTGACTCAGTCACGCTTGATACCACCGTGGGACTACCGTTGATCGAGTCCTCCGGAGGATTGGTCTACAACAACGATCATCACATTCTGATGATGTTCAAACGCCGCAAGTGGGATTTACCCAAGGGACGGGTCGAACATGGTGCCTCTTATGAAGAAACCGCCTTGCGCGAAGTCTCGGAGGAGACCGGACTGATCATTGATCGGATGAAGATCACTGGCAAGTTGGTGCCCACCTGGCATACCACAACGCATGGCGGCAAGAAGTATCTAAAGAAAACCCACTGGTATCTGATTCAGTACAACGGCGAAGACGATGACACCAATCCTCAGATCGAGGAAGGCATCATCGAATGCCGCTGGGTGCATCTGCCCGATTTGCGGCATTATCAGGATACCTTGCGCCCTCGAATCCAGTATGTGATCGATTTCTGGCATCAGAATCTGGCCTACGTGCCACGACACTAGGGAGCCTCTGAACAAGTCTTAAGCGAGTTGGATTGAGATGGAAAATACATCCGATCAAGGCGCATGAACCGAGTCATAGTGGTGCTATGGCTCGGTTCATGCACCGCAGAGGGGGCGTGTTTGACGCTCAAGACAAGCGGTCATGACTGGTTCAGAGGTTCCTTAGCTCAGGCAACGCCGAGCGGGCGTATTTCA
>QIKT01000075.1 GCA_003233095.1 Oceanospirillales bacterium
ACCGAGGTGGAAATACAGATTAGGGGTGACGAACCGACACACATACTGCTCGACGCTCATGGGCTGAGTCGCATCCCGACCGAAGGGAATATCCAGCATTTCCCCTGTCGTGGCTGACAGTGCTTGCTCCTCAATCGACTCACAACGCTCAACAACCTTGTCAATTCGATCACGCAGCTGAGCCAATGTGGTTTCGGTGTCTGGAAATTCGGGCAGCGGTTCGGCGCACAAACGAGCCGTGGCTCTGGCGACCAGATCACAGGCAATCTGGACCTGTTTCGCGAATGGAAACATGTCCGGAAACAGACGCAATGACATCATCACTGAGGACTCTATCTCTCGATCTGTGGCGAATTGCTCTGCCTTGTCCAAAATACTCTGCAGACATCGCAGACTGTTTGCCCAGCCGGGCAAAATATCGTGGTATAGATTCATCGGCTGACTCCCTCATTGGTGACGACAGAGCATAACGCGCAGACCATGAGCTGACCATCGATAGTGCGATCACGCGACAGGTTTGTTGTTCAAGCGACGATTTGCCCAGGACGGATCAGAGTCAGACGATCAGGGGAAAACTAGGGACACGCTCAGCACTGTGATTGTGATCAGAACGATCAGCAGCAGGCTGGCTCCCAACATGGCAGAGCGACCTTCGCGAAGTAACCGGGGAATGGACAGACGAAGCCCAATTGCCGCCATGGCCATGATCAGCAGCCAGTCTCCAAAGGTCGCAAGCACAGACATCATGGCGACCGGAATCGGAGCCAGGTTGGCCATCAGAGCACTCAGCACGAAACCGGGCAAGAACAGCGGCACATTCTGATACCAGACACGGCCTCTACCCTGGTCAACCGAGACAGATCGTCCGACCGCCACGCTGATCACCAGCAACAATGGAACCAGCATCAGAATCCGCGCCATCTTCATCAGTAAAGCCGTCTGTCCTGCCGATTCACCCAGCGTATAGCCTGCAGAGGCAACCTGTCCGACCGCAGGCAGCGAATTGCCAATCAGGACCCCGGCCTGAACCTCAGACAGTGTCGCAAACGAGCTTCCCAGCACTGGCAACAAAAACATCGCGACCAGTCCGAGCAAGTTCACCACAGCAACTGCCAGACAGACCGTCTCGCGTTTGGCCGATAGCGGACGAGCCGCTGCCGCGATGGCAGCCGTCCCGCAGACAAGGGTTCCCATTCCCAAAAGGACACTGAGAGTTCGATGCTCGGGGCGCAGTAAAATCAATCCGGCTACCGTGACGGCGATCGACAAGGTGCTGATCAGGATCAACACCAGCCCTGGCGAGCCCAGAGTAGTCAGGACCTGCAGATCAAGGCTGAACCCCATCAGCACGATGGCCAGGCTGAGTAGCGTCTGTTCAGCACACTGAAAGCCTGGGTCCAGACGCGCTGACGGAGCACGAATGCTGCTGATCACCAGGCCCAGCACCATGGCCAGCATGACTGACCCCATCAGCAGGTGATCGCCAAGCAGCACGGCGATCACTGTGACCAGCACACAGCCTGTCAAACCGGGCAACAGGGTCAGAAGTCGACTCATGGATGCAGGGTCTTGGGCAGGTGTGAATCAGGGTGGTGAGCAATCTGGGTCATTCGGTTTCTTCGTGCTCGTTAGCGGCGCGATCTTAGCATGATCGAATCTGTGGCACATGATTGAGCCGACAACGTGGCATCACACAGCGTGCCTGACATACACTGAAGGTCATCATCAAGGAGTGCCTCAATTATGTTCAGAAAAGCCTGCTGCAGTGCACTGTTGGTCGTAACTGTGGCGTCATGCCACCCAGTCAGTGATCTCTCATCAGCCGATGCTTTCTATGCACGCCTGCAAGCGCTTTGCGGCAGTGTTTACCAGGGGGTCACCGTGTTCCCCGAAGATCCGGGGGATGATTTCAGAGATCAGCCTCTGACCGCCCGTTTCGAGACCTGTGACGGCTCGCCGATTCGAATTCCCTTCGAGGTCGGCAGCAATCGTTCGAGAACATGGTTGATTCGACCGGTCGAGACAGGCCTGGAACTGAAACATGATCATCGTCATGTCGATGGCACACCAGATGAGATCACTCTGTATGGCGGTCGAACAGAGACGGCCGGAACTCCGGGGGAACAATCATTTGCCGCGGATGACTACACCGCCGAATTGATCCCTGCGGCAGCGACCAACATCTGGACACTGCGCCTGTCCGAGGATGGCCAAACGTTGATCTATGCCCTGACTCGCCATGGCAAACCACGCTATGAGGCCCATCTGACCCGAGTCAATACAGCGAACTCTGAGTAAGCCATGAAAAACGCCCTGCCGTGGAGCACACGGACAGGGCGTTTTCAGAACACTAAAGCGCGTTGATTGACGCTTACTTCATGATGTGGCCATCTTCTGAAACACGAACCACATCCATGCCCAGAGCTTTCAGCTCGTCGGTGATCGCATCGGCATCACCAACGATCACAATGGCCATGTTGTCAGGCTGGATCAGACGCGCGGCCAGTTCGTTGAGTTTGGCTCGCGGCGTTTTGCGCAGCAAGGCTTGCTGAGTGTTGCGGTAATCTGATGGCAGGTCATAGCGCAGCATCTGAGCCAGCAGGCCGAGCTTGCGACCGGGCGTCTCATATTGCAGTGCATCGCGTTGGCTGATGGCACTGACCATGTAGCTGTATTCCTCCTCGCTCATGCCGTCCGTGCGATAGGACTGAAGCTCATTGATCACTTCGGTCACTGACGCGGCCGTGGCATCCTTGTTCACCTCGGCAGAGAAACCGAATGAGCCAAATTCTCGTCCACCACTGAATGTGGTGCGAGCGCCGTAGGTGTAGCCCTTGTCTTCACGCAGGTTCAGGTTGATCCGGCTGTTGAAGGTCCCACCGAGGGTGAAATTCATCAGCCCTGCCAGATGGTAGTCACCCAGCGCATCGTAAGGCAGTGAGCGATGAATGGTTTGCACGGTCGATTGTGCAGCCTCGTCCTTGTCCACCAGATAGACGGTCTGGCCCGTCATGTCACGAATACCACTCAGGGCAGACCGACGGCTCTCATTGACGGAGAGCTGCCCCATATTGCCCAGCGAAGACAGAATGTCAGACGTACTCAAATCCGAGCTGACCACAATCCCGGACAGATGCGTTGGCAGATGTGTTGAATAAAAGCCCTTGACGTCTTCAAGGCTCAGCTCAGCAACGGTTTCGGTCGAACCGCTGGTCAAATACGACAGCGGGTGCTCAGGCCCGAAGGCAATGGCCAGACGGGCGCGCTGTGCCAGCACTTGTGGTGTCACACGAGCCTGTTGCAGGCCTTCGAGGGTATTCTTCTTGATCCGCTCGAAATCCTCACCCTTGAAAGCCGGCTTGAGGATTCGTTCTTCCATCAGTGCAATGGCCGCATCGAGATTCTTGGTCAGCGTATTGAGACTGACGGTTGTTTCGTAAATACCGGTATTGACGCTGACGCTGGCACCCAGGCGCTCAAGCGCTTCGGCAAAATCGCCAGCCGACCGTTCAGTGGTCGCTTCGGCCATCATCGCGCCGGTCAATTCAGCCAGGCCAGCCTTGCCCATCGGCTCATCGCGCTGGCCCATATCAAAGTACATATTGATGGTGGTTGTAGGTGTCTCATTATTGTTGACCGCCAGCACACGCACGCCATTGTCCAGGTTCACATCGTTGACTGTCGGCAGTGTGACCGCACGATTGAGCTCGGGTTGCGGCTGAGCCGAACGATCAAAATCATCCTCGGGGATTCGAAGGGCCAGCTCAGATCCACTGTCTGTGAAAACCTCGGGGATATTTCTCTCTGGTGAGACGAAGTTGGGTTCAAGAGCCGCCATGTCAGTCTTGCCCATGGGTACAATAGAGAGTAATACGGCGGGCTTGTTCTTCAGATACTTGTTGAAGACCCGAACCACGTCGTCAGTCGAGACCGCCAGGTATCGAGCGATCTCCTCAGAAATGCCCGCTGGGCTTCCGGTGAAGGTTTCGTAGTATGCCAGTGTAGACACCTTGCCTGAGACAGACTGCAAACCGAATACGCGGCTGGACTCATAGCCGGCCTTGAACTTCTGCAGATCATCTTCGTTGACCCCGCGCTCGCCAAATTCGTCAATCGTGTCTCTTACTGCCTGTTCCATTTCTGCCAGAGTCTCGCCGGACCCCGGATTCTGTACCACGATATAGAACATGGCACAGGCCAACTCGGAACAACTGTGATTGACATTCGCCTGAACGGCACGTCCGGTCTGTACCAGACGCTTGTACAACAGTGACGCTTGTCCCTGGCCCAGAATCTGCGCAGCCGCATCAATGGCAGGCTCATCGGGATGACTGGAATAGACGGTCGGTACGATCATCGCCAGTGCAGGCAAATGGATATTGTCTTCGAGAGTGATGTAGCGATCGCGATCAACGACAGCGGGTTGCTTGGGCAGATTTTCAACGTCGGGTCCTGTCGGAATCGAGCCAAAGTACTGACTGACCAGAGCCAGGGTTTCCATCGGTTCGATGTCGCCACCGATCGTCAGGACCGCATTGTTGGGACCATACCAACGCAGGAAAAAGCGCTTCAGATCATCCAGATTAGCGCTATTGAGGTCCTCGATCCAACCAATTACAGGCCAAGAATATGGGTGACCTTCAGGGTACAGCGCCTTGCTCAGAGTTTCAAAGGCTCGTCCATAGGGCTGGTTGTCCACGCGCTGTCCACGCTCGTTCTTAACCGTTTCCCGCTGGACTTCGAATTTCTCCTGTGTCACTGCCGGCAGCAGGAAGCCCATCCGATCGGCTTCGAGCCACAACGCGGTCTCAAGCTGATTGGCAGGCACCGTTTCAAAATAGTTGGTCCGGTCAGAGTTGGTGGTTCCGTTCAAGGTGCCGCCTGCATTCGAGACAATCTTGAAATGTTGTTCATCACCGACATTCTCCGAACCCTGAAACATCATGTGCTCGAAGAAGTGCGCAAATCCGGATCGACCCACCTCTTCGCGGTTACTGCCGACGTGATAAGTCACATCAACATGCACCAGAGGATCGGAATCATCTTCATGCAGAACCACGGTCAGGCCGTTGTCGAGTTGATACTTGGTATACGGAATGCTGATACCGGAGTCATCGCCCTCGAATGTTTCGATCAGGGTGATGCCGGCTGGCAATGCGCTTTGAGAGTCTGCTGTGCTGACGGTGTCGTTGCCACCGGTGGCGCAAGCGGTCAGAAAGCCCACGCTCAGGCTGAGCAGCAGCGGAAGTCGTCTGGACGGTACGGAAGATATCATTGATTATTATCACTCATCGAAAGGCCCCTGGACAGGGACGTGAAACCAAGCTGGATGCCGACCACGCTATCCCGTGGACACTGCAGGCGTAAAACCTGTCAGATACCCTATCACAGCTGAATGAAGGACAACATGGACAGAGGTCATGCGCGGCCACTGGGGACAGTGCGGTGATGGATAGATATGGTCAGCTCAGCAGTCAGACCGCAGAATATACGTCTCCATATGGATTTTCAAAGCCAGTCTGCCTCGGAGAATTACAGTGAATACGCACCTTCTGGAAACTGTTCTGGAGCTTGGGAAAACACGCCAGTTCGGACAAACCGTCGAGAATCAGCAGTTTATCCAGGGAGCCTCTGAATAAGTCCTAAGCGGATTGGATTGAGAGGGCGTGTTTGACGCTCAAAGCAACCGGTTATGGCTTGTTCAGAGGTTCCTCAGCTCATGCAACGCCGAACGGGCGTAGTTCACGCTCAAGACAGCCGATCACGGCTTGTTCAGAGGCTCCCTGGAATCCTGTCGAATTCTTGGTGATGAACAATAGAGCCGGGCTCAGCCCGGCTTTACTTTATTCGGCACAAGAAACACAGAGATCCAGACTCGGGTCCAGATCAAGACGGCGTGGATTGATCCATTCATCGCATGCCAGGCACCGGCCATACTCACCGCGCTCCAGGCGGGCCAGCGCCAATTCGATCTGATGCAACTGCTGCAAACGGCGACTCTGGCCTGCCAGATTCATCTGCTGAGCCTGCATCGCATCCATACGTGTCAATCGCCCAGTACTGGATTGGTCCAACTCAACGGTTTGCACTCCTTCAGCAGAAGTGACCTCAAGCGCAAGCAACTCGTCTCTGAGCGTCAGCAGTCGATCATGACAGGTGCCCGATTCTGCGGGTGTCATGATCGACTGCAAGACATGACTTTCACAAGCCTCAGTGACAGGACTCGAAGATGCCAGCCGCGCCCATGCCGGTGCCGATGCACATCGTCACCATGCCATAGCGCTGCTGGTTGCGTCGCATGCCGTGGATCATCTTGGAGGTGAGAATCGCTCCGGTCGCCCCCAGCGGATGGCCCAGAGCAATGGCACCCCCCAATGGATTCAGAATCGAAGGATCGAGTTCCAGTTCCTTGATCACGGCCAGAGATTGCGCTGCAAAGGCTTCGTTCAACTCGATCCAGTCCAGATCAGATTGAGAAAGTCCGGTCTGCTTGAGCACTTGCGGAATGGCCTTGATGGGTCCAATCCCCATGATGTCAGCGGGTACACCAGCGACAGAGAAGCCGCAGAATCGGGCCAATGGCGTCAGGTTCAAGTCCTTGACGACCTTGCCACTGACCAGAACCAGCGCCGACGCACCGTCGGACATCTGTGAACTGTTACCCGCCGTGACAGACCCTCTGGCATTGAAGACGGGCCTGAGTCTGGCCAGCGCTTCGGCTGAGGTATCGCGACGTGGCCCCTCGTCAGTATCGATCACATACTCCAGTTCACGGATCGCTCCGCTGATCATATCTGGCTGATGAGATCGAACCGTATAAGGTACGATCTCCGGGGTCCGGCCACCGTCAATCGCTGCGACCGCCTTCACATGTGACTGCGCGGCAAATGCATCTTGTGCCTCGCGAGAAATACCCCACTGACGGGCAACGTTCTCGGCAGTAATACCCATGCCATAGGCAATCGCGATATTGTCATCGGTGAACACGGCAGGGTTCATCGCGACTTTGTGCCCCAACATCGGGACCATCGTCATGCTTTCGGCGCCACCGGCTATCATCACATCTGCCTCGCTCAATCGAATACGATCGGCCGCCATGGCGATGCTTTGCAAGCCAGAGGAGCAGAACCGATTCACGGTCACCCCAGGCACATTGTCTGGCAAGCCTGCCAACAAAGCCCCAATCCGGGCCACGTTCATGCCCTGCTCTGCTTCGGGCATGGCACAGCCGATGATGACATCCTCGACGCGTGCGGTATCAATTTCGGGGACCTGAGCCATCGCTTCGCGAATCACTTGAGCGAGCAAATCGTCAGGTCGTGTATTTCTGAAAGCGCCCTTGAAGGCCTTGGCGACCGGTGTGCGGACCGCCGAAACAATATAAGCATCTTGCATGATCAATTCCTCAGTGGTTTGCCGGTTTTCAGCATGTGGGCCATTCGTTCCAGTGTTTTTTCCTGCTGGGCGAGTGTGACGAAGTGTTCACGTTCCAGTGCCAACCACCACGACTCGGGTATCGGTGTGCCCCGATCAATTGCGCCGCCTGACAGGACAGTGGCAATCCGCTCGGAAATCTCCAGATCATAGTCGGAGATGAACTGGCCGGCGTGCATGTTGACCAGCAGCATTTTCAGAGTGGCCGCACCGACATCGCCAAAGGCTGGTCGATTGGTGTTTCGCAGCGGCGGCCGGAATCCAGATTCTGACAGGGCATTGACCTGCTGATGCGCAACGTGCAGCAATTCATGCTCATGAAGCACGACGATATCCTGATCGGTCAGATACCCGAACGCTCTGGCTTCAAGCGCTGATCCGGCCACCTTGCCCATGGCGATCTGAGTGAAATAGGTTTGGAGATCACCGAAGGCATCCCCTCGCGGGTTGGCGTCAATGGCACGAATGGCCATTTCCTTCAATCCACCGCCAGCAGGCAACAGTCCAACGCCCGCCTCGACCAGACCCACGTAGGATTCAAGCGCAGCGACACATCGGCTGGTCTGCAACATCAGCTCACAGCCTCCACCCAGAGCCAGACCGCGAACGGCTGACACGGTAGGAACCAGCGAATACTTGAGCCTCTGACAGGCTGTTTGAAAGCCTTCAACGGCTGACCTGAAATCGTCAATCTTGCCAGCCCGGATGGTTGTCATGGCGCTGTACAGATCAGCACCGGCACAGAATGCGCCCTCAGGCTGCCAGATGATCAGGCCACGATAGGATGATTCTGCCAGATCGATGGCGCGGTTGAGTGCATCGACCACATCAGGGCTGATGGTGTTCATCTTGGTCTTGAAACTGATGATCAAGGTGTCCTCATGCAAGGTCCACAGTCTTGCCCCTGGCAAATCTTCGACCGTGTGCCCCTTCGAGACTGACTCACCCAGCAGGCGAGGCGGCTGCATCTGTCGCCGATAGACCGCCAGATCAGATCGGGCTGACCAGCCATTCTCAGCCGGTGACCAGGAACCTTCGGGACCATGCACCGCGGCACGCCCATCGAACGCCCAATCAGGCAACGGTGTCGCATCCATGGCCTTGCCCGCATCAATATCCTCACGAATCCACTCGGCCACTTGCTGCCAGCCGGCAGCTTGCCAGAGTTCGAACGGTCCAAGCGCCCAGCCGTAGCCCCACTTGATGGCTTCATCGAGTTCGCGAGCCGATTCGGCAATATCCGCCAGATGACAGGCGCAATAATGGAACAGGTCGCGGTGAATGGCCCACAGGAACTGGGCTTCGGCATGATCAGAGTCATGCAATGCCTTGAATTTGGCGACCTGATTCTTCTCGGCGAGGATGGCCTTGATGTCGTCCGACACGCTCATGTTACTGGCGCGATAGTCACCACTCTCAGGGTCCAGAACTTCAATGACCTTGCCCTGTTTGCGATACACGCCCTGGCCTGTTTTCTGACCCAGAGCACCCTGTTCAATCAGCGCATCGAGCCAGCCGGGATTGACGAAGTAGCGATGCCAGGGATCGTCCGGCAGTGTGTCACGCATGGTGCTGATGGTATGGCTGAGCGTATCCAGGCCCACCACATCGGCGGTCCGGTAGGTGGCACTCTTCGGGCGACCAATTGCCGGCCCGGTCAGTGCATCAACCTGGTCGAAGGTCAGCCCGAATTCACGGGTGTGATGGAGCGTTGATGCAATCGAGAAAATACCAATCCGATTGCCAACAAAATTGGGGGTATCCTTGGCTCGAACTACACCCTTGCCAACCGCAGTGGTCAGGAACGCTTCCAGTCCATCCATCAGGGTCTGGTCGGTTCCGGCGTGCGGGATCAACTCGACCAGATGCATGTACCTGGGGGGATTGAAAAAATGCACCCCGCAGTAGCGTGACTGCAGCGATTCTGGCAGCTGCTTGGCCAGTTCGCCAATCCCAAGACCCGAGGTATTGGTCACCAGCATGGCGTGGTCAGACAGATGAGGGACGATGCGCTCATACAGATCTTTCTTCCAATCCATTCGCTCGGCAATGGCTTCGACCACCAGGTCACAATCGGTAAGCAGATGCAGATGATCTTGATAGTTGGCCGCAGTAATCAATCCAGACACCTCCGGGGTGGCCAGCGGCGATGGTTTGAGCTTGGCGAGACCCTTGATGGCCCGATCAACGAGACCGTTGTTGGGTCCGTCTTTATCGGCCAGTTCGAACAGAACAGCTTCGATCCCGGCGTTGACGAAGTGGGCAGCGATCTGCGCGCCCATCACGCCGGCACCGAGCACAGCAACGCGGCGAATGATCAGATTATTTGACATGGTGATGATGGCTCCGATTTTGGCAGCTGGCAGGCCGATCAGACTGATAGCCTGCGTTGTCATGGACCGCTGAACGGATGAAAATCGACGCAGCAGCGGCATTGCAGCCCGATATCATAGCAGACTGATGTGGATTGGCGAGATTTTTTAAACGCTTGTTTGATTCGAATCAAAGCACACAAAAAAGCCCCGAAATGATCGGGGCTTTTATCAGATTGACCGGCCATCAGCCAGTCTCAACCAACGAGGTGATCAGTCGGTATCCGGGTCCATTTTCTTGGCCGCTTCGTCCGCTGCATCATCAACCGCATCATTGACGACATTTTCAGCATCGTCCATTGCCGAATTGACAGCGTCTTCCGCTTCGCCCTTGACACCATCGACCATATCATTGGCCATTGATTTGGCGCCATCCATGGCATCGTCTGCCATATCCATGGTGCTCTCAGCGCCTTCTTCGATCGCATTCATGGCATCAGCGCCCATCTCGGAGGGCTTGTCCATTGCATCAGCGCCCATCTCGGAGGCCTTGTCCATTGCATCGGCGCCCATCTCGGAGGCCTTGCCCATTGCATCAGCGCCCATCTCGGAGGCCTTGTCCATTGCACCACCCGTTGCCTTGGCGGCATCACCGGCAGAGTCGGCTGCCGAACTGCCGACTGACTTGATGTCGTCCATCATGCCATCAATGCTGACTTCGCCGCCTTTCTTGTAGTAATAATATCCGAGTCCTGCAATCAGGATGACGATCAAAAATATCAGTGCTTTTTTCATGATTATGGCTCCCTTAGAGTTTGAACCTGAAAATGAATGTCTCATTACCTCCCCAGAGACTGCCGATCGGCCACTGGCCTTTGGACAGTCAGCAACGGCATAGTGTATGCGACTTTCACACATAATTCACTGGATTCATCAGTTCGTGTTCACAAAAGCATCGTGGAGCGACTCCTCCTTGCACGGTCAGTTCAGAATGATATGGTGACAATCAACGCTTCAAGGTGGGATGAGCCAGTTATGGCGATACGAGCTGAGAAAACAGTAGCGGCTGGTCCTGGCGATCTGTCATCAGTCGCCACTCACACCACGCTGCAGAGCATCGAGCGTTTGGCGTGACACGTTCTACAACGCGATTCAGCTCCGCCCTCGGCTCGATTCTGACCTTTGCTGGCATTGCCATCGGCCTTGGCAACGTCTGGCGCTTTCCGTACATGATGGGCAGCAATGGTGGCTCAACCTTTCTGATCACCTATGTCGCCTTCATGCTGCTGCTGGCTGTCCCGGCGATCATGGCGGAGTGGTCACTCGGACGTCAGACACGAAGCGGCCCAGTTGAAGCGTATCGACAGGCATTGGGGCGGCGCGCTGGCCTCATCATCGGCCTGATCATCATCGTCACTCTTGCGGTTGCCGACAGTTATTACATGGTCATGATCGCCAAGATCGCTTATACCGGCTGGTTTTCGGCACTCAACGGCTTCAACGGCAGCAATATCACCGATTATCAGACAGGCCTCTCCAGTGGCTGGATGACCCTGACCGTCGCCCTGGGGATTCTACTCGTGGGCGTGGTCGTCCTGGCTCGCGGTCTCAAGCGCGGCATCGAAGCCATCAGCACCCTGCTTGTGCCGCTGTTCGGCGTCATTGCACTCATCATGATCGTGCACGTCCTGAGTCTGGACGGTGCCTTCGAGAAGATCAGTGAATTCATCCGCATCGATACCTCCAATTTCAGCACTAAACTGGCTTTCGACGCGATGGGCCAGGCGTGCTTTTCAATTGGCCTGGGTGGCGCGATCAGCGTCATGTACGGCAGTTATCTGAAGCGAGAACAGGGACTGGTTGGAACGGCCATTGCGACCGGAGTGATCGATACCGGCGCTGCCTTCATGGCCAGCCTGTTCATCATCCCGGCAGTGCTGGTGTTTGGTATCGATCTGGCCGCTGGACCCACACTGATCTTTCAGACCCTGCCACTACTGTTTGCGACCATGCCTGCCGGACACCTGCTCGGTTCGCTGTTTCTGATTTCACTGGTACTGGTTGCCTCACTGACAGCAATCGCCGCACTGGAAGCCATCATTGCCGGGATGACCGACATGCTCGGCCACCGATTCAGCAGGCGTCAGTTGATCATCATGGTGATCCTGATCGAGATCGCGTTGATGATCCCCACATCCTTTCACCCTGATCTGATCGGCGTACTGGATATCTTCTTCGGCAATGGCATGTTCATGGTCGGCAGCCTCATGGCCGTCATTGCAATGAGTTGGGGCTTGGGCTATCGAATGACCCTGCATCAGATCGGCGGTGACTCCCCGGGCCCTCTCGACCGTTTTCTGACCCTGTGGTTGAAATATGTCGTGCCACTGAGCCTGATTGTGATTCTGGTCGGGTATATCATCGAAAAACTGGAAGGAACTCACTGATCGCAAGTGTCTGCAACCGAGCGGCCTTGGCCAGGGAGCCTCTGAATAAGTCTTAAGCGGATTGGATTGAGATGGCAAATACGTCCGATCAAGGCACATGAACCGAGTCATAGTGGTGCGATGGCTCGGTTCATGCAACGCAGAGGGGGCGTGTTTGACGCTCAAGACAAGCGGTCATAACTTGTTCAGAGGTTCCTTAGTGAAGCCATCTATAATTGAACATTGCCCGCAACCGCATGTTCTCATTACACATTCAAACCATATCAGTGATCAGAAGACAATGGAGCGCAAGTGCATGACAGGACAGAATTTCCGATTGGGTTGGCAGGCTGGATTGTGCCTGCTGTATTTGATCCTTTCAAACGTGGCCCACTCCGCAAAAGATAACCGAGTGATTGACGATGTGGCGTATACGCAGGCCATGCGTCTGGTCGACATTGACAATGGAAGACGGTTGAACCTCTACTGCACAGGCGTGGGTCAACCCGTCGTTGTTTT
>QIKT01000136.1 GCA_003233095.1 Oceanospirillales bacterium
GAACAAGTCTTAAGCGAGTTGGATTGAGAAGGGAAATGCGTCCGATCAAGGCGCATGAGCTGAGTCATCGTGGTGCTATGGCTCAGCTCATACAACGCCGAGCGGGCGTATTTCACACTCAAGACAGCCGTTCACGACTTGTTCAGAGGCTCCCTAACACTCCACAGGCCCCTGATGACCACTGATCGACAAACGCTACGACAGCTGATTCCACGCCTCTTCCTGGGGAGTTGGCTGCTGTGCCTGATCGCATTGATCAGCAGCTTGCCACTCTCGGCCCAACTGCTCGATACAGAGACAAGCGCCGAGACGATCGATGTGCCGGTGGACCCGCTGGCCAGCTTCGATCTGACCAACCTGTCCTCGGACTGGTGGCAGAAGATTTACAGCGATGACACGGCCACGCTCGAAGCCCATCTCAAGCGGTTGCAGGAACGCATTGCCGAACGACTGGTGAGCCTGCAGGACACCGCCCTGGTGGATGCAACCGAGGTTGCCGGACGAATCGGCGATGTGATTCCGTCCCTGCTAACGCGATTGCGATCTCCTCAAACGCTGGTAGAAGACTCCATTCCGGCGCAGGACGAGTATTCTCTGGGTGATTATCTGGACCTGTTGCGACTCCAGGATGAGGTGACGCGGGACAATTCACTCAGCCGCGCCGAACTGGAACAGGCGCAGCGCGAACGTCGACGGCAGTTGACCAGCCTCGCCCAAGCACAGTCCAGCTATCGGGACACCGATCGGGCCAGTGCTGCACGCATCGTCATGGGGCTCACGCAGGTCGAGCACCGCATCCGCCTGCAATCCCAGCAATTGTACGAAAACCGGCTGAGCCAGCGACTGAACCTCGGCGAGCAACGGCTGATCAATGTTCAGGATACGATCAAGTTTTCTCGAGAGCACATCAACGCGAACCCCGACGAGATCAGCGAACTGGAGACCTCGCTGCAGAAGTTCATGGCCGAACAGGACAAGCATTCCAAACGGCAGAATGATCAGCAGCAGGCATTGCTTGATCTACTGGGCAAAGATAGCGCCAGTTCCGATCAGCGCACGCTGGCTCGGATACGCCTGACACTGACCAACAGTGAGGAGGCCATCACCCGACTTGAGGTCGCTCGCACGCGAGGCCAACTGCTGTGGCAACAGCTCAATGCACTCAATACCCCGATCGAAAATGATGAGCGGACCGACGACGAAAAAATCAACGCAGAGACCACTCGCAAGGCTCTGATCAACGAAGTCACCAGCATCATCACACACTGGCCTGACATGATCGATAGCGTCGAGGATGAGGTCCGCGGCTGGCAAGACGTCGCGGAAGCTACCATTTTACTGCCGACCGTCGACGTGAAAGGTCAGATCAGCAAACAGCGTGTCGAGGCGAGAGGCCTGGCACAGGAAGTCATTTCCAACATCACGACGCTGTCTCGTTCGCAGACCACTTTGCAGGCGCTGCGCGAACTGCTCGCTCAGGTACTGACCAACAACACCGAAGGTGAAGTGTCGTGGATGGCCAAACTACGGCTATGGGCGATAGAGGCAGGCAACTGGGTGGAAAATTCGGCTGATCGCGAACTGTTCCCTGTGGGTGATTCGGTGGTCACGGTCGGTGGCCTGATGAAGCTGATCATCATCATCATGGTCGGCTATCTGATCTCCAGGCTGGTACGCTATCTGACCACGCGCATGGGCCGCAAGCGGCATATCGCCCACAGTAGCGCGCTATATACCTTTGGCCGCATTCTGCACTACCTGATCATGACCATGGCCATTTTCTTCGGTCTGTCGGCCCTGGGTCTGGATTTTTCCAATTTTGCCATCATCGCTGGTGCACTGTCGGTGGGTATCGGTTTTGGCCTGCAGTCGATTGTCAACAATTTCGTCTCCGGTCTGATCATCCTGTTCGAACGGTCTCTCTCGGTCGGCGATTACGTGGAACTGAATGCCGATATCCGCGGCACGGTCAAAGAGATCAACACCCGATCGACGATTATCAACACCAACGACAATTACGACATCGTAGTACCCAATTCCGACCTGATCACCAACGTACTGATCAACTGGACCCTGCGCGAACCAGTCGCCCGGGTACGGGTGCCGTTCGGCGTGGCCTATGGCACCGATCCGGAACTGGTGAAGAAGGCCGCTCTTGAAGCCGCCGATTCGGTGGACTTCACTCTGAAGCACTATGTCGGTCGCGAGCCGGATGTGTGGATGACTGGCTTTGGCGCCAGCAGCCTGGATTTCGAATTGCTGTGCTGGCTCAGCCGCAACGGTGTACGGCGACCGAACCGCGTTCGATCGGCCTATCTGTATGCGCTGGACAAGAAATTCCGGGAGCACGGCATTGAAGTGCCATTCCCACAGCGCGATCTGAATTTGCGTAGTGGTTTTCCCGTGGCCTCGGTCGATCCCGTCCAATCGAACCAGTCTGCACCGCCCGAAAAACCCACCTCTGAGAGCCCGACATGACCCTGCTACTGATCTACTTCTCGATTGCCATCGTGGTCTCGTTTCTCTGCTCGCTCTGGGAGGCCGTGCTGCTGTCTATCACCCCCTCCTACGCGCTGGTCAAGCAACGCGAAGGAACCGCCATGGGGAATACACTGGCGCGCTTCAAAGCCAATATTGATCAGCCACTGGCCGCGATCCTGACGCTGAACACCGTTGCCCATACCATCGGTGCGATTGGCGTCGGTCGTGAGGCCACACTGATCTGGGCCGACAGCCACGCATGGATCACCGGCATTCTGGTCCCGGCCGTCATGACGTTGGGCGTGTTGGTGCTTTCAGAGCTGATTCCCAAGACAATAGGTGCCATGCACTGGAAACGCCTAGCAGGCTTTTCGGTGACCTCACTGCGCATCATCATCGTGCTGCTTTGGCCGCTGGTCTGGTTTAGTCGGCAGATCACAGGCCTCCTCAAAAGCGATGACAGCAGCAGCATCTTCACCCGCTCGGACTTTCTGGTCATGGCCGACATTGGCGCCGATGAAGGCGTTTTTCAACAACAGGAATCAGAGCTGATCAAGAGCTTTCTGCGCTTTGCCGGGGTCAGAGCCCGAGACATCATGACGCCGCGTACCGTCGTCCAGGTCGCCCCGGAAGAGATGTCGATTCGCGACTGGTTCGAGGCCAACCGCGATCAGTCCTTTTCCAGAATCCCGCTGTTTGAAGACGGACACCGCGATCAGATCAGCGGCTACATCCTCAAGGACGATGTGCTGGCGAAACTGGTTGATGGCGATGAGAATCAGGTGATGGGCGACCTGACACGCAAGATCATGGTGATTCCCGAGTCGTTTGTCATTCCAACCCTGTTCAATCAATTCCTGCAACAGCGCGAGCATATTGCTCTGGTGGTGGATGAATTCGGAGGCATGTCCGGCATCGTCACAATGGAGGATGTGATCGAAGCGCTGCTCGGCACCGACATCATCGACGAGTCGGACAATGACGAGAACATGCAAGCCCTAGCCCGCAAGACCTGGGAGCGCAGGGCACGGAAACTGGGCCTGCTGGACGAGTCAGCCGACACAAAAGAGTGATCCCGATCGGCAACAGTTTACGATTGTTCCATGACGGCATCAGCACACATTAGTCTGTCACCGTAGAAGGAACATCGCATCGTGTGTGATCGCAAGATCACTCTCACCAACCTCATCGCGCTGGCCAGTCTGGCAAGCTCTGTGGCTGCCAAGAGTGACCTTGCCGACCGAACAGGGTCTGTGGGCCCTGGAGAAGCGAACCGCGCTAACCTATCCACGATCAGCCGCCATTTCCGGCGACCAGGGCTATTGCCAAACGGCGCTTCAAGCCGACCGAGGACAACGCCGAGCAAAAGTCGGTGACCATGCAACAGACGCTCAATGACACGCTGGGCAAGTCCAGTCCGGACACCCTGGCGTGGTTAACGCAGCAGTGCCAATCTTCCCTCAAAGAATGATGAGGGCATGAAAAAGGGCGCCACTGGCGCCCTTTTTCATGTCGTGATGTCAATCATCAGTCCAGATCGAGGAAGCTTCTCAGCTGCTCCGAACGGGTTGGATGACGCAGCTTGCGCAATGCCTTGGCTTCGATCTGACGAATCCGCTCACGGGTGACGTCGAACTGCTTGCCGACTTCTTCGAGCGTGTGATCGGTATTCATGTCGATTCCGAATCGCATCCGCAGCACCTTGGCTTCTCGCGGCGTCAGTCCCGACAGGACCGTTCGGACCGTCGAAGACAGACCCGTACCGGTTGCCGAATCAATCGGCGAATCCAGATTGGCATCTTCGATGAAGTCGCCCAGATGTGAATCCTCGTCGTCTCCGATCGGGGTCTCCATCGAAATCGGTTCCTTGGATATCTTCAGCACCTTGCGAATCTTGTCCTCGGGCATTTCCATCTTCTCCGACAATTCTTCAGGCGTGGGCTCGCGGCCCATTTCCTGAAGCATCTGGCGGGAAATCCGGTTCAGCTTGTTGATCGTTTCGATCATGTGAACCGGAATTCGGATGGTTCTGGCCTGGTCGGCAATCGAGCGAGTGATCGCCTGACGAATCCACCAGGTAGCATACGTCGAGAACTTGTAGCCGCGACGGTATTCGAACTTGTCGACCGCCTTCATCAATCCGATGTTGCCTTCCTGAATCAGATCCAGGAACTGCAAACCGCGGTTGGTGTACTTCTTGGCGATCGAAATGACCAGTCGAAGGTTGGCCTCGACCATTTCCTTCTTCGCCCGACGCGCCTTGGCCTCGCCGATGGACATGCTTCGATTGAGGTCCTTCAGCTCATTGATGGTCAGACTGTTGTCCAGCTCAAGCTGGACCAGTCGCGCCTGGAGCTCACGAACATCATCCTGATAATGATCCAGCGCTTCGGTGTACTTCTGCTTGCCCTTGCAGATGTTTTCGACCCATTTGATGTTGGTCTCGTTGCCGGAGAATGACTTGATGAAGTCCGAACGTGGCATGCGGCAGGTCTTGACGCAGATGTTCATGATCGACCGCTCGACCATGCGCAGGCGAAATACCGTCTGCCGCATCTGATCGAGGAAATACTCAATGACCTTTGGTGTCAGGCGCAGTCCCAGAAATTCTTGACAGGCCACCTCGCGCTCCTTGAGCAGGCGTGGGTCATCAAAGCTTTTGACCTTGGGCAGCAGTTTGGTGAATTTTTCATACGCCTTGCGCACGGTTGCCATCCGTGCCGCAATGACTTCAGGATCTGGCCCGGTGTCTACCGGCTTCTCATCATCATCGTCATCATCGGAGGCTTCGACCACGACAATTGTTTCGCCCTGGGAGTTCAGCGGTTCCAGCGTTTCCGGGTTCTTGAAGCCGACCAGGATATCGCTCAATCGACGCTCTTGCTCAACCACGTTGTTGTAGGCTTCAATCAGTGACTCGATCGTGATCGGAAGCGATCCCAGCGCATTGTTGACCTGATGCAAACCCTCTTCAATGCGTTTGGCAATGGCGATTTCGCCCTCGCGGGACAGCAGTTCAACAGTGCCCATTTCACGCATGTACATGCGAACCGGATCGGTGGTTCGACCAATCTCGGCGTCAACAGCCGCCAGCGCTGCCGCAGCCTCTTCAGCCGCATCGTCATCAGTGGACGTATTGTCGTTGAGTAACAGGGTATCGGCGTCCGGTGCCGTTTCGTGTACCTGGATACCCATGTCATTGATCATGTTGATGATGTCTTCGATCTGTTCTGGATCGACGATGTCATCAGGCAGATGATCATTCACCTCAGCGTAGGTCAGATACCCCTGTTCCTTGCCTCGGGTGATCAACAGCTTCAATTGCGATTTTTGCTTATCTTCCATCTATGATTCCTGACCCTCACAGCATTTTCATCACGCAAAGCACTCCCACGGAGTCATCGACAGACTTCGTGCGTGCAGTAACGACGGGTTGATGCCGCTGTATATGGCGTGACGCATGGCGTCTCAATTCAGTCCCTGTCCGTAGGGATCGGAGTGTGGTGTGCAGCGGCATGACACAATTACGATTCATTATCGGAATTTGTCATATCCATGTCAGATTAGGGTATGAACGGGAAAAATCAATACCTGTCGCACATTTTTTATCCTCAACCGGGGATTGATTCGATCTGGCGAGCACCACACCCTCCATCAATCGCCGCCTCCCCTGGACCGGCATTCGCTGGCAACTTATCCAGCAGTTCATGGTAGGGAGCCTCTGAACAAGTCGTGACCAACTGCATATAAACGCATGACTGTGCTCCTTGACGACACGACAATGGCCGATCCAGATCGAGACACTCCAGGCCAATGATGATCAATCGCTCCGGAATCGAGCGAAACGGTTTGACTGGCCGATGAGTCCAGACCTGCATGAAAGCTCAGCTTGCTGCTCACCTGACCCATAGTTCTGACGGCGCGTTCAGCCCTCGGAGCCTCATCGGCTCGCCGTGGTTATTCGGACTGTGGCTAACGATGTTATGCAGTCAGGCTGTATCGGCAACTTCTGCGGATCTGGTGGACCTGTTGTCGACACCCAACCAGGCCATTGCCCTCAGTCCCGACGGAGAGGCGCTGCTGGTCAGCTATCATCCTGGCCGACTCAGCCTGCTCGGTTTGATCGATCGCGACAGCAGCGAGTTCACACTGCTCTATGCCACGCCGCAGCGGGTCGAATTCGAGGCCCGTTTCGTTGAAGGTAATCGTTTGTGGCTGTTTACCCGTAGAGAAGAAGGCTGTTCCTTTGATCAGTCTCAGTCGCTGTTGGAGATCAGCCTGCCTCAGGCGAGGCGTCATCAGGCCATTCAGTTATCCGGTCGACATGGGCTGAAGCGATCCGGCACGCTGAGGCTGTCGCTCAACGATCGAGCCAATCAGCGCATTCGGCAACTCACCGCGCAATGGGGTCTTGTTGAGCATCTGAATTGGGCGGCTGTCCGCGTTCAAAACCTGCCCGAGCAGCACTGCCCCAGTCACTGGGCATCTGACTACCTGGTCCTGGAAGCCAAGGACTTGAGTCGACATCTGTATCGTCCCGACCGCCCTGGTGACCTGATGCTCAGCGGGCGACAATGGCTGATTGACGATCAACGCCAGGTGCATGCGCAGCTCGACCCAGGAGGACTGCTGTATCGTCCCGGCAACGCCCCATTGCGTCTTGATGGCGCAGACGACTGGCAGTTGCTTGGACTCAACCGCAACGCTCAGATTCTGATGCTGGGACCCGGCCTGGCGCCCTCGGCCCCGAAGGCGCTGTATCGGATCGATGATTCGGGGCTGGAGCTGCTGTTCCAGCCCAACAAGTATCAGATTGACCCGGCGCGAACCTTGATGTTGAACCAACAGGCTGTGGCGATCTCTGGCGAGGCTGAGCATGATCCCCGCCTGCTGCTTGATGCCAAGCACAGCCACTGGATTCGCCACATCGAAGCCGAGCTCGGACCCATCCGACGGATCATTGGTCAATCCTCAAATCAGACGATCCGAGCGGTCACCACCGATTCAGGGTTCTGGGTTACCGAACAAGGCCGGCCAGCACAATTGCTGGAGTCCGCGCACCCCTGGTTCATCCGATCTGGCGTGAGCGCACCGAAGATTCGAAGCCTGTGGGCAGCCACAGACGAGATATTGCCCAGCGAACTCCAGGCTCTGCAGTCCAGAGGCATTGATGCCACCGTTGTGACTGACCCTGTTGCCACATTCGGTCCAGGCGATTGTGTCTGGTCTCGCCGACAGGTTGATCGAGCCACAAGCACCCACATACAGTGTGGGGCTCGTCAACAGCGCTGGGTCGGCCCTCTTTCGGAAGAACGCGATGACGAACGCGCGGCTCGACTGGGTGAAATGATTTCCTTCATGACTCTGGGGTCATCGGAACCATGAGCACCCTGATGTTTTGCAACTGGGAATTCGACCCTGACACCGGACAACTGAGTGACGGCGAGACAGACGTCCGCCTCCGACCCCAGAGCGCCGAGGTGTTGCGCCAATTGATCGAACAGGCACCCCAAGTCGTCACTCGCGAGGCCATCAGGGCTCGTCTGTGGCCAGGTGCTGTCATCGTCGACTATGACACCGGCATCAACGCCTGCATCAAGCAGATTCGCAAAGCCCTCGGTTCATCCGCTGACCTGGTCGTAACCATTCCAAAGAAAGGCTTTCGCCTGCAAACAGGCCAGATGATGGCGGCAGCTACAATGCGTCGCGAGCGTCGCCTGCCCTCGCCCATCACCACCCTGATGGCTCTGATCGGACTCTGCCTGTTGCTGCTCTCACGCAGTCCCGATGCCCCGCTCTCAGCCGCTCTGGCCATCATGCCGTTTGCCATCGCCTCCAGCGATTCAAGCAGCACCGCCCTGAGTCAGCAACTGCACAGCGATCTGATGCTGCATCTGTCAGCCCAGGCCGAGATGCCGCTAGTCAGTTCCCGCAGCGTCCATGCGCTGAGCGATGAGTCACTCGACACCCCGGCTCTGGGCAAACGGCTCAGGGCCAAGCTGATCATCGAGGGTCAGCTGAGGCGCTTGAATCGATCTCATGTGCTGATGCTGAGCCTGTCCGACGTGTCGTCGGGCTATGTGATCTGGAGCCAGCTGATCGACATTCATGATCATTCCACCCAGCAAGACACCGCGATCATGCTGCAGGCAGTGACAAGAGAAATCGACCTGCTGCAGGCCAATCGCCCTCTCTGAACCGTGCCGTGCCTCTTCCCTGCCTGGCAACCTGACCCAACCCATGGACGCACTCGAGACCGTGCTGACAGCGGCCCGATTGACTGACCATCCCATCCAGCCTCACAGCGAGCGATCTGAGCACAGACGCCCTCACCGAACAGTCATTGCGGCAAGAACTCACACGCATTCTTGCCTGAATAGGCGCGGCCCGATAAAAACCCGATTTTTTCCATGATTTCTATCTCGACTGTCCATGTTCACAAGCCGCGGATGGCTGCACTGTGAACCTGCAACATTCACTCACAGGAGATCATCTAATGAACGCAAGAGCACGCACGACCATCACCCTGTTTGCCTGCAGCCTGATGGCTGGCACAACAGCCATCGCTCAGGATCAATCAAACCGTGACGATCGGACTCCGACCACCGGCACCAAGATTTTCAAGACCATTCACATCAATGAAGTCTTTGAACCGTCGGTGATCCTGTTGGGCGCTTCACTCGCCGGGTCATTCGCAACCAGCACCAGCACCACCATCAGCACGCCTGTGGCAGCCTCCGAAACAGCCACCGACATCACCTTCGTGCTGGATGATTCACTGGATATCGCCGCCGCCGTGTTTGAGGGGCTGCCGGCCTTTCGCACCGAACGTGTGATCCGCAAGCTGCATTCGCTCGGTGAGGTTCGAGACTATCTTGCCCGCAGCAGCGAGACCTATCACACCATCAATCTGGTGGCCCACGGTGCACCACAAACCGGACTCAAGGCAGGACTGTCGAACCCGACTGAACGAGCGTCGACCCAGCGTCTGCTTGAGGATGAATCACGTCATGATGGACTGATCGGCAAGATCAATTCGGACACCCGAATTCGCCTGTACAGCTGCGGCGTGGCAGCAGACCACCGACTCCTGGACGCTGTGGCCCGCTACTTTTCAGCCGGACAACAATCGCCGTCAGTAATGGCACTGAACGAGTTCATCCAGTTCAGGGATTTGCCCGAACTGTCGGTAACGGTCAAGGAATCACTGACCGTGATTGCTCCAAACCGGATGTCGGCCAGACGCTGGGTTGAGCAGGAAGCCGGCAGGCTGTCGATCGACCTGCCGTTTGGATGGGAAAGCGCGCTGGACACCAAGCCCATGCGACTGGAGCTGAGCCTTGGCGGAGTCTTCGACGCCTCAATGACGCCGCGAGAGATCGCAGAACAGTCTGCCGAAATCCAGCAAGAGTTGATTCGACTGCAGGCCAGCGGTGACCAGTTCCGCTGGAACATCGAAGATGGACGGCTGAGTGGTCAGGCTGTGATCGCTCATCTGGCTACCGAACCGCCCGAAGCGGTGGTGGCACTGAGCCATCCGGATGAGGCCAACTGGATCGCAGATCGCTAAGCGCTGAACAATGATCCTGGCAGCCTGTCGGACTTGAGGTGATCTACTGCACAAAACCCGAGTGTGGCCAGATGTCCCGATCTTGTTGGTTACATAGCGGTGCTATGCGCCTCAAAAGATCGAAAAATCTGACTCAAATCGACTGTTCCTCGTGACGACCCGTTAAGTCCGACAGGCTCCCTGGATAGATAGATAGATAGACAGGCCGGCTGATGCAGTCGGTCTGTCTTGCGGCGAGCTGAATCGGCCCTGCTTACTCGCTCTGATCAGGCTCGGCGAAATAGACATCGGCATGATTGATGTAGTCGTCCAGGTTCTGGATAAACGACTGACGATAAGCCTCGCAGTATTCGTCAATCAAGGCCTGTCGATCGGCACTGATGTCATCAGCGGTGGTCAGCGCGTCATAGGCGTTGAAACGAGAGGCCGCAATCAGCAGTGATTGACTGGATTCGGCAATCGAGCTGTGCTCGGCCAACTTGTTGGCAAACTGGATGAAGGCATCAGCGCGCTCGATCGATGCATCGTCCTGCTGATCACGAGCGATAAAAACCTGCTCGGAATCAAACGCGAGCTGTGCCTCACGAACAACCTCAAGACAGCGCAGACAGGCGGCCGTCATCGATGCCGACTGCTCGGCCGCCTCGGTCCAGCCGTTTTCTGCTCCGAGCACGGCCTGACAATCACTGCACCAGGCGTGAGGCAGTTCTTCGTCCTCCTCGTCCACCAGCGGTTCGATCAGTCCGCAGGCCTTCTGGCGCCCATCACGATGCAGATGTTGGCACAACAGCGCCTTGGTGGAGGGTCCGTGTTCCTGGCAGTCTATAGGGATATCGGACATCACTTCAGTTCCTGTCTGTTCGCCGCAGACCATACGCGATGGCTGGCCTGACGACAAACTGCCTGCTCAGCCGACTTGATCTACCGGAGGGTCCTGTCGTGCCTGTGAACTGCCGCATTCGGCTTGCCGGAGCCAATTCAGCGACCATCTCGCGCAAGCCAGACCAGCGACTGCGTTGGCGATCGCAATCGCCACAAAGACCGCCGTGGACTCGAACCACAGAGTCGCCATCCACGACAGAGGCACATACAACACAGCGGTGCGAGTCAGATAGTATCCGAGACCGGTCATCGCCTTGCCCAGTGAGTTATAGGCTGCCGCCGCAATAATGATCATTCCATATCCCCACAGGCTCAGCGGCACAATGCGCAGATACAAGCTGGCGGTATCGATCACCGCGGGTTCATCAGAGAATATTGCAGCTACCCAGGGTGCCGCCGCAAACAGCCCCAGTGCCAACAGCACAGACCAGACCAGGCAGAAGCCAAAGGATTGCCGCAAGGCCTGAATGATGCGTTCTGGTTGTTGCGCGCCCCAGTTCTGTCCGGCTACCGGGCCAATGGCTGCTGACAGCGCCAGCATCGGGATAGCCGCAAAGGCTTCGACCCGTGTGGCAATACCAAAGGCGGCCACTGTGGTCGTCCCATACGTCGCCAGCAGGGCCGTGACAACCCCAACCCCGATTGGATTGACCATATTCCCAGCTGCTGCCGGAACACCGACCGAGACCACCTGGCGCCAGGAGGCCCACAGTTCAGCCAGCGGCGGCGGTCGGAAGGTGACCAGGTGCTCGCGCCAAATCACGATATACAGAGCAAATACCAGCGTCATCGCACGGGCAAAAAACGTTCCCCAGGCGGCACCCTCGATGTTCATGGCCGGGAAAACCCACCAGCCGAACACCAGCACTGGCGTGATGCCGATATTGACGATGGCTGCGCCGATCATGATCAGACTGGGCCAGAAGGCATCGCCTACCGCACGAATCAGCGCATTGGCGACCATCGGGATCACCAGAAATGGCATGGAGATGTACCAGATCTGCATGTATCGCTCGATCAGATTCAGCGTGTTTCCCTCTGCACCCAGCAGACTGAACAAGGGCCGAATGGTGAAATAGCCCAGACCAGAAACCACCCCGACCACCAGTACCGCCAGCAGCAAAGCATCGGTCGACAGGCGTTTGCTCTGACTCGACTGGTCAGCACCAACCGCACGCGAGAGCACCGATGCAGCTCCGGCACCCAGGCCAATCGACAGGCTGGCAATGGCCATCGTGACCGGGAAGGTGAATGACAAGGCCGCCAATGGCTCGGTCCCCAGCTTGCCGACAAAATAGGTATCGGCAAGCGAAATCGACAGCACTGCCACAATTCCGAAGACCATCGGAACCGCCAGTTCGGACAGCCGACGCCAGACCGGACCTTGAGTCAAAGCAGGTTTTACGGGCATCGAAGACGGCCCTGATGATTCATTGCCGTGAATGCTCGTTCATCGCCATCGCATACCTTGATGCGATGGCGATGAACGAGCATGAATTGAGTCACAGGCGGTCACTCAATGCTGAGTCGCATCAACGGCAGTGAGCGGCCCGGGATACTGCGAGGGTATCTCAGCGATGATCTGAGCGCCCATGCGAGCATAGAACGGCTCTGAATGACTCATTCGACCGCGCCACGAGGTTTCAGCGCCAAACCGTCACGCATGGACTCCCGATACCGACGGCTGAGGGTCAGACGCTGGCCCTGGTCCATGACCACCGTGGCATCATT
>QIKT01000047.1 GCA_003233095.1 Oceanospirillales bacterium
GCAAAACAGGATGGCCTTGTTGAGATCAAAATTGTGGGTCTGGTTCAGAACGGCAGTCAACAGCACGTTCGCCGAGACCACCAGGAAAATGCCTTCGCGAGCCGGCATGCACCAGGGAAGAATGCCAGCAACAACCAGTAACAGAAAGCCACCAATTCCGGAGCTGCTGGCATAGCTCACCGACAGCGCCGAAATGATGAGCATCGCAATCAGCAGCGCCTGACGCAAGAGTGCCTGGCCCGAGGTCGGTTTCGCACCGATACTGGTGATCAGGAGCCAGTAGGTCATCCCGAACAGTGCATGAGAGATTCCCCACAGCACATACTCACCCTGACTGAAGCCGTAGGGGAAAATGGTGTCGGACAAGACCAGGGCCAGTCCAAGAATGGCCCAGGTAAACAGTCCGGCATATTGCAGCAGTTGCAGAGTGGGTATACGCATGACGATTCTTTCAGAGCCGATCGGTCGCCGATCAGGATCGATTAAACGAGCGAAGATTCTATCACAGACACCCGCACTTCGGGGCGCAGGCTGATCCGGAGCCTGGCTGCGGGAGCCTTTGTCGTCGTTGCTGAAACACGCTAGACTGCTGCGCCCACACTCAGCACGGATGCCGGCATGCCCATCCAGATACTCGATCTGACTTGCGACCAGTTGCCGATGATTCTCGAGACCAATAATCTGGCGGTCCCACACGTCAATGCCTTGGGCCTCGAACAACTGACCGGCTTGTGGCGCATGTCCTGTTACGCCCGGCTGGCCCTGAAGGCGGGCACACCCGCTGGTTTTCTGATTGCCATGGCGCCCGACGCCGACTATCAGAGCCCCAACTTTCAATGGTTCAAGGCCCATTACCCCGCCTTTACCTATATTGACCGAGTCGTGGTCAGTCCAGCCTTTCGTGGTCAGGGCGTTGGCAAGGTGCTGTATGCAGATATCGAAAGCGTCGGTGAGGCACGTGCGCCCATCCTTGCTTGCGAAGTCAATCTGGAACCACCCAATGATGCCTCGCTGCTATTTCACGGCAGCTATGGTTTTCAAGAAGTGGGGCAGCTTCTCAGCGGCCCGACCGACGAAAAGCGAGTCAGCTTGATGATCAAACACCTGCCCGATCACGATTATATACAATCGCGTCGATGACCCGGCCGGACCTGCTGCCCTGTCAGAGCGATCTGGCTGAGGGTGTGCTGGCCAGTCTGCTGGCACGCTACGGACTCTATCTCTGTCAGGTGACTTGCAGCGGCCCGATTCCGGGCAGTTTCTGGGGTGACGACGAAGCCGGACTGATCGGCGCCCGGGTTCATGTCCGCAGCGACACCCCGTTGCACTCGATTCTGCATGAAAGCTGCCACTACATCTGCATGACCTCAGACCGCCGAGAAGGTCTGGATACCGATGCGGGGGGCAACTACGACGAGGAGAATGCGGTCTGTTACCTGCAGCTTCTATTGGCAGACCAACTGACTGGCTATTCAGCTGCGCGCTGCATGATGGACATGGATGCATGGGGCTACAGTTTTCGACTCGGGTCGGCACGTCAATGGTTCGAGGAGGACGCCGATCAGGCCCGAGACGACCTGCAGGGATGGGGCGTCATTGACGTCCATCAGCGACCCACGGGAATGATCAGAGACTGCTGATCATTCCAGAAGCTGACTGGCGAGCTCCGCAAAACGATCGCCACGCTGACGATAGTCTCGATACTGGTCGAAGCTGGGAGCCCCTGGCGAGAACAAGATCTGGGTCGGCGCTGATGTCCGTTCAGCAACGGCCTTGATGACCTGATCCAGGTCGTCGTGCTCGCTTGCCGACTGGCCGGGCATCGATTCAGACAGCAGTCGAATAATCTTCGAACCATTCTCTCCACAGCAGAAGACGTGTTGCACCGGTTGTTCGGCCAGACAATCCGCGAAACACTGCCAGTCGACACCGCGATCCTTGCCGCCAACAATGACCACACCGTTCGGATCATTCAGACTGCGCAGCGCCGCGATGGTCGCGTGGGGCGTGGTAGAGATACTGTCATTGACCCAGCGGATCGAAGACTGAATGGCCAGCACTTCGAGCCTGTGGGGCAAGGGAGAAAACTCATTCAGTCGTGCCAGACCGGCTGTCGGATCAATCTGAAGCACCTCCAGAAGCGTCAGGGCCGCACACAGATTGAGCAGATTGTGATCGCCCAGCAGGCGCCATTCCACCCGCTTGAGTACACACTCTTGATCACGATATACAGCGCCATCACGCAGATGCCATCCCTCAGGTGAACCAAACCAGTATTGCGAAGCCGTATCTGACCGATCGGGCAGATACGTGCTGATCAACTCACGCTGCTGATGGTTCAGGATCAAGCCGCCCGTCACGCCCTGAGCGAGTCTCATCTTGTCCTGATAATAGCGTGTCTGGCTGCCATGCCAGTCCAGGTGCTCGGGATACAGATTGGTGACCAGACCCACCTCAGCACTGACCTCAGTATCTGCAAGTTGGTAGCTGGACAGTTCTGCAATCACCAGATCAGGCTGATTTTTCTGGCTGAGCAAATCCACAAGCGGCGTCCCGATATTGCCCGCTGCCTGGGTAGAAATGCCGGATGCACTGGACAGAAAAGTGGCCAGTGAGGTCACGGTGCTCTTGCCCTTGGTACCGGTAATGATCGCCGTTCGGGGACGAGGCCGATCAAACCAGACCTGGCTGGGACTGATTACTCGGCCATTGGACTGGATGATCGCCTGAATATCGTCTCGATATCTCGAAATTCCGGGCGACTTGATCAACACAGAATGAGCAGACACTGTCTCGGAAAAAGGCCCTACTGTGATCAGAGACTGATCATCCAGATCCGATACAGGCCCCTCGTTATACAGCGTGGCGTTCGCGGTCGGATGCTCGATCTGTAACCAGCGCAAGATCGACCGGCCTTCCAGGCCCGCGCCCAGTATTCCAATGGACTGCCTGTCAAAGCCAGTCATGGGTCTGCACTATCGGCAGATACTCCGCAGCAAGCCGATGCGGACGAGTCAGGCCCTGCAGATCACCAATCTGGCGATCAGAGGCTGTCAGGCGAGATTTGAAATGGCGCACGACCAGCGCCGATGACCAGATCGGGTCGATACTCAGTGTGGCCATCGCTGCTCGACTTTCGCGCACTTCACCCACGCACTCGAACGGTTTATGAGTATCCATCGCCATCAGCGCTGAAAAATCATCGATCTGCTCGGCTTGCTCCAGCAGATTGCCCCCAAAGATTGCGGCCAGCGCATCTGGCAGCAGACGTGTGGCCAACATCAGGAACACGAACTGGCACTTCGGACAGTGCCCACACCAGCGAGTCCCGTCATGGCCCTGGATGCGGAAATTTCGGTTGCAGCTGGAGAACACCGAGTGATACTCACTCAAGCACGCAAAGCGCCGCGCAATCGCCCATTCACTCAAGGGCCTGAGCAGGGAAAAATAGTGAAAACCGGTCACGATGGTCTGATCGACCAGTTCACTGAAATCCTGTTCGAATGCGAGTGTCTTGCTGTACTGATGATTGACCACAAAACCATCTGACAAGGTCAGGTTACCTTCCTCAGCCGAGGCTTCGTTGGACATGATCACGGTGTTGTAGGGCATCAGAAACGAACCCACCAGCATTGCTGCTGCGAGAATGGCCGAGATCGGCACATGCCCATTGTAAGCACCTTGCTTGTTGAGCTCGAAGAGTGTCGGGTCGAGCTGTCGGCTGATTCGAAAGTGAGGGCGATCGATGGTCTCGACGACGTCGCGAATCAAGTCCGACTGACCCACCGAAATGGTCGAAAACCCTGAACCCGACTCTGCCAGCAACGAGACACTGACCAGTGAGTCCTTGCCGCCGCCTATTGGAACCACCACGCCTGCGGATCGATGCGGAGAGGGCTCGATGTCACAAGCTGATCCGACACAGTGCTCCAGACTGAATCGGGAACGCACATCCAGATCGTTTCGATGGGCAAATTCACCCAGTCCCTGATGGTACACACGAGTGACAAAGGCTGCCGTCATGGCGTCCAGCAGCTCACCCTGTACCTCGATCTGTTCAGGGATGGCCGCCTTGTAATAACTGATTCCGGCGAGAAGGTGCAGTAGTCGACAGCTGCGTTCAACGGCCTCATCGTCGATGTGTGACCGCTGCAGGCACACAGGAAACACGTATCGTTCGCAAAAGTGATGATCATCGAGCGCATAATGAAGTGCCAGTTCACCGGTGGTCAGGTCGAGTTCGCGATGCAGCACACTGAATCGCTGGATTGCATCGGGCATGAACGTCATGTCTCCAGAATCCAGACTTTGGCTCGGTTGCGCATATTGTAATCCGATGACATAACCTCACCGTAGGCTCCGGTGTTGGCAATCAGCAGAATGTCCCCTTCACGGCAATCGGGCAACAGCCGGTCCAGCCCGAGAATGTCTCCAGTCTCGCAGATCGGCCCCACTACGTTGCACACCTGGGTGGGTTCATCGTGCAGCCGGCTGAGATTGAAAATCTCATGATAGGCACCGTACAGGGCCGGTCTGAGCAGGCTGTTCATGCCTGTTTCAACCCCCACATAGCGCACATCACCCTTGCCTTTGATCTGCGTGACGCGGGCCAGCAGCACACCAGCCTCAGCGACTACATAGCGACCCGGTTCGATCCAGAAATCGATCGGGCGGGACAGGCCCTGTCGAATCGTTGCCAAACCCTCGTCCAACCGAGTCAGATCCAGTCCCTCCTGCTCCTGACGACCTGGAACACCCAGCCCGCCACCGATGTCGATCCAGCGTGCATCGGGAAACCAGTCCAGGCAATCAACCAGCACCCGGGCCGTACGATGCCAGGCATCGGCGTGCAGAACACCGCTGCCGATATGAGCATGAAGACCGACCACCCGAATATCATGAGCCTTCAGGCACGCTTGAACGGCGCTGAAGTCATCCGGCTGGATGCCGAATTTGGCGTGACTGCCAGCAGTTCTCACCAGTTTGTGGTGACCGAGCCCAGAGCCCGGGTCTATGCGCAGCATGACCTCATGGCCTGCCAGCAATTCGCCCCATTCCTCAAACACGAACAAATTGTCAATAGTCAGAAAAACGCCGAGTTCGAGTGCCATGGTGTACTCTTCGCGTGGCGCAAAGTTGGGTGTAAACAGAATCTGACCGGCTGTCGCGGTGGTGTTGAATAGCACATACTCAACTTCAGCCAGAGAGACACACTCCAGGCCCAGCCCTTCATCCAGAACCGCTTGCAGAATCGCCGGATTGGCGTTTGCCTTGATCGCATAGAACACACGGGAAATATGAGTCAGCGAACGCAAACGCCTGGCCGCCTCGCGGACCGTCGGCAGGTGATAACAGTATAACGCGCTGTCATCAAACGGCGCGGCCAGCAACCGGTCCCGCTCTGCTTGCCACCAAAGCGGACGAACCGGTTCGTCCAGGCGATCCTGATGGATCTGTTCCCAGGTGGGTCCGAAGACCGAGTCACCACCCACACCGCCCGGGATCAATTGCCGATGCAACTGCTGAACCAGCTTGGGTGCGTCGCGATCATCGACCACGAAGCTGAGATTCAGATCGTTGGATGCGAGGCTGACCATATGCATGTGGCGATGCTCGAAGACTTCCAGAGCAGGCCCCAGGCGATGGATAATAGTACGAATGTCCAGCCCGATCAGACTGACCGAGGCACACTGCTGGCGAATCGTGACCCGACAGATTCTGGACAGATCGAAGCTGAGCGCTTCCAGAACGCTGTCATCCAGCAGACGGGCGCCCAGATCCAGCGACACGGTGACATTGGCTTCCGAAGAGCTGATCAGGTCCACCGAAAGATTATGAGTTCGGAACAGGGCAAAAGCATCCGCCAGAAAACCGACCTGATGCCACATGGTCAGCCCTTCCATGCTGATCAGCGTAATGCCGGAACGGCTGACAATGGCCTTGATCTGTGCACGATAATCACGCGCATCAACCGAAACCACCGTCCCCGCCAGCTGCGACCGTGTGGTTTGCTTCAGATACAGGGGAATCCCGTGCATTCGCAGCGGTTCCAGACAACGGGGATGCAGGACGCGGGCCCCCATCGAGGCCAACTCCTGGGCTTCCCGGTAGCTCAGAAGTCGCAACAACCGGGTGCCTGAGACCGTCCGGGGGTCGGCGGTAAACAGTCCGGCTACATCACTCCAGATTTCAAGCCGTTGCGCGCCCAGTCGAGCGGCCATACAAGCGGCACTGGTGTCCGACCCGCCGCGTCCCAGCAAGACCGTCTCGCCATCGGCATTGCCGGCGACGAATCCTTCAGTCACCCAGACCTGTGGAATGGACCCGAGTGTGCCGGCCTCTTCAATCAGTCTGTTTGCCAATTCGGGATCTGGCGTGTAATCACAGTTCGCCGACTCATAGGTCAGTCGATCGGCGCCGTGGCGCTGATCGGTCTTCAGCAGCTCTCGTGCGTCCTGATGCTGTGTGCGACAGCCGAGACTGGCCAGAATGAGACAGGCTGAAGCGGTACTGAAACGTTCGCCCATGGCCATCAGGCAAGCCCGATGCGGCGGCGTTTCCAGGGTGTCGGTCGGTGCCTGGAGCAGCGTCAGCAACTGCTCGCTGAGCCGCTTGAAACGATCATCTGGTGGACACCCCAGAGACTCGAGCAAGCTCAGATAGCGATCAGTGATTTGTTGGTGTACTGACTCGGCATGGCCTGGATCGACGTGGGCTGAAAGAGCATCAGTGACCCCTCTGATGGCAGACAGGACCAACATAACCGCCTTGCCCTGCTGGTGATGATGACGACAGCGCGTCGCGATCACATCCCAGTGTTCAGCCGCAGCAACACTGGTGCCCCCGAATTTGAGCACAATCCATTGGTTAGTCATTGATGTTGGTCGTCAGGCGTCCTGTTGGGGGCATAGTACCCGTTTGATTCCGGTTTCGGGTGGCAAAATCATGACCACCATACAGCATGATACCGGGATTATGCACAGTGCTTCAGCACCGCTGAAGCATGGGCTTAGGGCCAATGGTTCCAAGTCGCCGCTGAACACCTCAGGGCGGATTGGATTGATATACGAGGTGTGTCCCGATCCAGGCACATGAACTCGGCCATCGTACGGCCATGACGTGTTATGAAGTTTCGCGAAGGACCCGGCAAGAACGAGCCGCCCAGGAGGGGAGCGGGCGGCTCGCGGGGTGCAGCGTTGCGATGATCAACGCTGATTGAACGTGGTTCGACTCAATATTCGACAGGCCGATGTGACACTTCGATGGCCAGAGTTCGACCTGGATCTCGCTGAGTGCGAGTCTGATAGACCTGACCTTCGAATTCGTAGCGCACCTCATAGCCGACCCGTTGCTCTTTGTAATAGTGAGACTGTTCTACTCTGCAGCGCTGAACGGTATGCGGCTGAGACCGATAGTTGCGACGCTTCTCGATGTCTCGTCCCGCCGAGGCCCCAATCAGGGCACCAGCGACCGTCAAGGCATCCTGACCCCGGCCATCACCGAACTGATGTCCAATGACACCACCGATCACCGCTCCCAGCAGGCTGGGCGTTCGTGACCGGTGATCACGGTGTCGCACTTGTTCCTGCCAGCACACTTCCTTCTCGGTGGGTACTCGCACATCCTCGTAGACCGGACGTGCTTCGAGCACCTGTGCTTGAGCGGTCAGTGATTCGGCCTGAGTCGCTGTGGTCCCCAGCAACGCGCTGGCGATTGCCCATCCAATCAGTCGTGATTTCATGGCTCTTGTCTCCATCGGTGTTGAGCGTAGATTCAGACTACGCCGGTTTATCTGAACACGGACTGAATCAACCGGCTCACCTCGCGAACACCATTCTGTCCGGGCCAGACTCATTTGGGGTTCCCCAGGACAGTTGCTCTAGTCTATGAATGGACTGTTACTACCCGCCTGAACAACCGGACTGCCTGATTCTAATCTGAAGGCGGGTCCAATCGGGCCGCCCTGGAGATGATTCCGTGTGGGTACCCTGTCATCAAGGAGGCACCACATGGACCATCACGTCACTGAATCCATTCGCAACATCGCTCTGCTGCAACAGACCGGCACTATCGGTCAGGCGGGCACCATCGAACGCGGCGACACGCTCAGTGACTACGACCTTCTATGGAGCCTCTGAACAAGTCTTAAGCGAGTTGGATTGAGAAGGGAAATGGGTCCTATCAAGGCGCATCAGCGGGACTCAGAGCCTGTCCGATGGGTCTGTGATCATCAGCGCCCAGGCGCCCTTGTCAGAACTGACCGGGCTTCAAACGGAACTCAAATCGGCCACGGGAGGTTTGGGGCGTTATACTATGGACCGCAGCCATTATGAGCCTGTTCCTGCGTCAACCCAGGCAGGTCTGGTCGGCAGATACAAACACAAGGATGACGACGATTAACAGCACCAAGACGACCCCTTCAAACAACAACGACCACCAGGCCGAGTCGCCCTGCCACAACGATTGCCTGCTGCGAATGGACCAGGTCAGCAAGATCTTCCCAGTCACCCATGATCGTCGAAAACACCTGAAGGCTATCGTCAATCAACTGGGTCATGGGCGTGCTATCGAAGGTCACCAGGTGTTGTCCGGGATTTCCCTGTGTATCAATCGCGGTGATTCGCTGGGAATCATCGGTGAAAATGGTGCTGGCAAGTCCACCTTGCTCAAGCTGATCACTTCGGTTCTGCATCCGACTCGTGGCGAAATACGACTGAATGCACGAACCGCTGCCCTGCTCGAGCTGGGCGCGGGGTTTCATCCGGAATTCAGTGGACTGGACAACCTGCGTCTGGTCGCGGCCATCGCCGGCCTCAATCGTCAGCAGATTGCAGAGCGCGAACAGGCCATCATCGAATTCGCCGACATCGGCGACTACATCCATCATCCGGTCAAGCATTACTCGTCAGGGATGGTCGTGCGTCTGGGCTTCGCCATCATGACTCAAACCGATCCCGAACTGCTGATCACTGATGAAGCGCTAGCCGTTGGAGACAGCATGTTTCAGCGCAAATGTCAGCGCTGGATCGATCAGTTTCTGGACTCGGGAGGGACCATGATTCTGGTCTCGCATGGCATGGATCAGGTCAAACGATTGTGTCGCCGAGCAATCTGGCTTCATGAGGGTCAAATCCGGGCCGAAGGCGACACCAGCGAGGTTGTGGCCCAGTATCTCACCTATCAGGACCAGCGCTATGAGCAACAGCATGCAACCCAGCCGCCGTCCTTTCACGGCACAACCTATGGCCTGACTCGGTTCGTGATCAATGCGCGCGAATCAGTCCAAATCACTGCTGGCGACCCGTTCACCATCGAAGCCACCTTGCACTCCCCGGATCAACGACCTCCGGTCATCGCCATCGGCATCAAGACTGCCGCAGGCACGGCCGTATTTGGGACCACCAGTGAAATGGCCGAAGTGACCCCAAGACAGGTTAGCGATCATCGCTTCGAGATTCAGGTTCAGTTTGATTCAACACTGCTGCAACCCGGAGAATATCGCGTCTTCGGTCATGCCATGGATCCCGAAGGACTGCGTCTTTTTGATACGGTCAGCTGTGCGCTGCACATCGAAGGCGTGCGTGACCACCCTGATGGGTTTGTACGACTAATGACAGAGTGACGCCAACGGCCCCACTACTGGTTCACTTGGCGGGCGGCTGGCCCCAGTGTTCCGGACCTTTTTCCCACAAGGTATGCAGATAGTCCCGGTACAGGGTCACTTCGCGGCAGGGGGCTGAATTGGCCAGTGATTCCCACATTTGAGTCGGCTGGGTCACCCCGTAGAGCACATCGATCAATTCACCGAACAGTTCGCCAAAGCGAGTGCTGTAGGCGATGATCTCCTGGTCTGCTTCCAGCGCCTCGAGATGGCTTTGGCATTGCGCCTGATCCAGATCCTTGCCCAGAACCACTTGAATCCAGGGCGAATCAGTCCAGCTGGCAATGACATCCAGACCTGCATGGCGAGCATAGAGCAGAAACTCATCCGGCGTACAGAACTGATTCCGCGAGACATTCTTGCGCTGACTCTGATCACTCTTCTGCCAGGCGCGCACCTCGAAATCCCAGCGTTTCCAGCCAATCGGGTGAGCCAGATTCCAGGTCTCCAGATAAGTCCGGCCTTGCGGTTTGAGGATGCGCCGAATTTCCTGCAGATACAGGTACAGGTCTTCCTTGTCCATATGACACAGCACGGCAACCGAATACACCGCGTCCAAAGAATCCGATTCAATCATCGCCAGATCGGTTCGTGTCAGTTGATGCGAGTCAACCCGGTCACTGTGAGACAGGCGCTCGGTCGCAACGCGGATCATTGAGGCAGAGATATCAACACCGGTCCAGTGTTGGCAGTGCGACAGTAGTTCGCGACCGATCCGGCCGACACCGCAACCCAGTTCCAGAACTCGCTGGCTGCCGTCAAGCTGCAAGGCGGCTCTCATCTGCGCCGCAGTCCACGCACCGGTCTGCTGAACGATCTCTTCACTGGCGCTGCCGTCAACGGCTGCCAGAGCACTTTCAGGCGTTGCGGCCTGATGGTCCCAGAAATGACTGTATGAATTGAACTCCACGATGCGATCCTGCTTCTGGACGAGCGCCAGATTATACGCACAATGATCGATGGGTGTAGGAATATTCCTACACCCCAACAGGCAGGTAACGCTTCCTTCACCTATTCTTCACGCTTACGATAGATTCCGTTGCAGCCATTCTGCAACACACATGGAAACTCATGCCAAGGAGGCACTTATGAAATCGATCTACACCCTTTTGCTGATGCTTTGCCTGATGAGCAGCGCCGTATTCGCCGGTCAACCGGTCAACATCAACACCGCCAATGCTGCGGCACTGGCTCAGTCGCTGGACGGCATCGGCATGAGTAAGGCACAGGCGATCGTCAGCTATCGTCAGAAGAACGGCGTCTTCAAACACGCCGATGAGCTGGTCAACATCAAGGGAATCGGCCTGAAAACCATCGAAAAGAACCGCACCAACATTCAGTTGAACGACGACGAAACGAAGAAGAAGTAAGACACTGGCAGCCTGCCATCGGAAACCGGGTGGCAGCCGCCTGTAAAATTATCAGCGCTGGCTATGGAAGGCGTCCGTTGATATCGCCAGGGCCCGGCACAAGGATGTGTCGGGTTCCTTTATGTTGAAGTCGCAGACTTCTCTGTCTGCAAGGCCTTTTCACAGGTCTGCCAGGGAAGCGCAGCAGCAGCCAGTCGAGAGCGATACCCTGAGAGAGCCTGCAAGGAACTCAGCGACACATCTGACTCGATCCAATTGGCTGGCGTCATATCGGGATCCTTCAGAAAAGCCTGGACCTGCTGGCACATCAATACGCTCTGATCACGAGACTTGAGCTCAAGCCGACGGGTCATCATTGATGCCGATGCCATGGCCACAGCACTCACCTCGCCACTGAAGCGGATGTCGGCAATTCGTTTCTGCGCATCCAGTCTCAGCCACACCGTCAGTGTTTCACCACACAGCCGCGAAAAACCCTCATGTTGGTGGCTCGCATTCGCCAGCTCACCGCGATGACTGGGGTCACGGTTATGTCTCAGAATCACATCCTGATAGACCGTGGGCAAATCTGTTGAGCGTGACATGGGCTGTCAGTGGCCCCAGGTCAGGCCAGAATGGCCGCGGCCTTGTGAATGCCCGCAACCAGTGCGTCGACCTCATCAATGGTGTTGTACATCGCCATTGACGCACGCGCCGTTCCTCCAGGGAGCCCAAAATGGTCCATCAATGGCATGGTGCAGTGATGCCCGGTGCGTATGGCAATACCCTGATGATCGAGCATGGTTCCCAGATCATGCGGGTGGATGCCATCCAGGGTAAAGGACAGCACGGCCGACTTGTTTCTGGCCGTTCCGACCAGTCGCAAGCCATCAATCTCCGACAGCGCTGCGGTGGCATGTTCAAGTAGCGACTGCTCATGTGCCATCGCACCTTCGAAGTCTATGGATTTGAGATACTCGATCGTTGCACCCAGACCAATCACACCGACGATATTAGGCGTGCCTGCTTCGAAGCGTGACGGAGGGTCATTATAGGTGCTCTTCTCGAAAGTCACCCGACGGATCATGTCACCACCGCCTTGATACGGGGGCATGTCCTGAAGTAGTTCACGCCGTCCATACAAAACCCCGATTCCGGTGGGAGCGTACATCTTGTGACCGGAGATGCAGTAGAAATCACAGTCCAACTGTTGCACATCAACCCTCATATGAGGCATCGACTGGGCGCCATCAACCAGCGTTGCAATGCCGTGCGCCCTGGCCGCAGCAATCATCTCTCTGACCGGATTGATGGTTCCCATCGAGTTGGACACATGCACCATGGCCAGCATCTTGACCCGATCGCTCAGTCGCGACTCGAAATCATCCATCAGCAGCTCGCCGCGATCGTTGATCCGAATCACATCGAGCTCGGCACCGGTCTGCTCGCAGAGCAATTGCCAAGGCACCGGCTTCAATCCTGGTCGCAGGAAACTCTGACTGACCAGATTAACGCCTTCGGTAACACCACGGGTAAAGATGATCTCCTCCCGTGTGCGAGCATTGATCCACTCACACATGCCATCACGGGCTGATTCAAAGCGATCGGTTGCCTCCTCGCTCAGTTGATGCACACCTCGATGGATATTGGCGTTCAGCCGGCTGTAGTAGTGCGTGCAGGCCTCAATCATCTGCTGCGGCCGTTGCGCTGTAGCCGCATTGTCCATGTAGATCAACGGCTTGCCATGGACGCGCGTTGACAGCGCTGGAAAATCCTCGCGGATCTTGAACGGATCGAAACAAGTGTCGAGCTTACTGGCTGACAAATTGGGCACGGAGTCGTCCTGTCAGATGTGTTTTCAGTGAATCATTGTCGAGCGCATCGGCAATGGTGGTGCAGAAGGCATTCATCAGCAACGAGCGAGCCTGAGCTTCGCCGATGCCTCTTGAGCGCAGATAGAACAACTGCACATCATCAAGTTGGCCGATCGTCGCCCCATGTGAACAGGTGACTTCATCAGCATAGATTTCAAGCTCCGGCTTGGTATCCACCTCGGCATGCTCCGACAACAGCAGGTTGGCGTTGTTCTGGGTTGCATCCGAACCATCGGCTCCAGGCTGTACGACCACTTTGCCGCGAAACACCGCTCGCCCACGATCGGCGACCACGCCTCGATAATGCTGAGAACTGATACAATGAGTGGCGCGGTGCTCAACCATCAACTGAGTGTCCGTATGACTTCGTCCGGACGGCGTATAGACTCCTGACAGGTCACAGGAAGCGCGATCCCCGATCAGGTGTACATCGAATCGATGTCTGATCAGCGCACCTGACAAATCAAAACAAGTCGACGTCAATCGACTGTCAGAATGCTGGATGACCCGAGTATGGTCGAACAGGTGACCTGCATCATGCAACTGCCGAATTCGAGTATGCGTCAAGCGGGCATGAGGCGCGCACTCGACAGACACCGAACGAGTCACTGCCACGCTGTGTTGACCTTCTGTGACCTCGGTTTCGATCAGTTCAAGCTGCGCCGACTGCTCCAGCCTGATCAAATGTCTCAGATGAGTGGTCGAATTATTGTCCTCGCCCAGCGACAGGGACAGACAGTGGACCGGTTTTCGAACGCGCTGACCTGCACTGACATGAATCACAAGACCATCACTGAAGCGTGATAGATTCAGTTGATCAAATGGCTCGTCATCATGCAGCGATTCAGCCTGCAGCTGCGCTTCGAACAAGCCAACAGTGGCCTCATCGACAATGGAAAACGCTCCCACACAAACGCCGCTCGGCAAGTGATCGACAAACGACAGGTCCGAGCGAAAGCGGCCGTTGACAAACACCAGAAGATGACAGTCCAGTCCGGGTATCTGCCATTCCGCCAGGTCTTCTGCGCGAACCGTATCGGCATCGGCGGCACAACGGAACGACTGCTTTTGGAGCGCAGCAATGGAGGTATATTTCCAGGACTCCTGACGGCGATGTGGCAATGGCAGCGTGGAGGCGGTCTGTTCGGCCTCCGCCTGCTGTGCACGCAGCCATTCGGGCCTGGCGGCAGAGGCTGGCGTCGAATCAGCCAGCCATTCGGTGACTGATGCGCTCATGATGCGGCCTGCTGTTCCAGCCAGCCGTAACCCTGCTCCTCGAGTTTCAGTGCAACTTCCTTGCCGCCACTGTGCACGATTTTGCCATCGGCCAGGATATGGACCACGTCCGGCTCAATGTAGTCCAGCAGGCGTTGGTAGTGGGTCACCACCAGAAAACTGCGCTTGCCATCACGGAGTCGATTGACCCCTTCGGCAACCGTTCGCAGCGCATCGATATCAAGCCCTGAGTCTGTTTCATCAAGGATCGCCAGACACGGTTCCAGCACGGCCATCTGGAAAATTTCGTTGCGTTTCTTTTCGCCGCCGGAAAATCCTTCGTTGACGGCACGATGCATCAGATCATCCTTGATCTCCAGGACTTTGAGCTTTTCACGAACCAGCTTCAGAAACTCGATCGAGTCGAGCTCAGGTTCACCCAGCGCTGTGCGTTTGGCATTCAGTGCCGTGCGCAGGAAATAGGTGTTGTTCACACCGGGTATTTCGACCGGATACTGAAAGGCCATAAACACGCCGGCGTGGGCTCGCTGTTCGGGTGACCAATCCAGAATGGATTCGCCCCGGAACAGAATATCGCCTTCATCAATGGTGTAACCCGGTCGCCCGGTGATCACACTGGCCAGCGTGCTCTTGCCTGAGCCGTTAGGCCCCATCAGCGCCGCTGTTTGCCCGTCTGGCAGTTCCAGGTTGATCCCCTTGAGAATCTGTTTTCCCTCGACCGAGGCGTGCAGGTTGTTGATTGTTAACATGTTAGCCGATTGCTCCTTCCAGGCTGACGTCCAGTAATTTTTTCGCTTCCACCGCGAACTCCATGGGTAACTCGCGGAATACTTCGCGACAGAACCCATCGACCACCAGTGACACGGCTTCTTCTTCTTCGATGCCCCGCTGTTGGCAGTAGAACAGTTGGTCCTCACCAATCCGTGAGGTCGTCGCTTCATGTTCTACCTTGGCAGTGGGATTGCTGGTTTCGATATAGGGAAACGTGTGCGCACCGCAAGATTTACCGATCAGCAGCGAATCACACTGCGTATGATTGCGCGCCCCATCCGCGTTGCGGGTGATTCGGACCAGACCGCGGTAGGAATTTTGTCCCTGCCCTGCCGAGATTCCCTTTGAGATGATCTTGCTTCGGGTTCGCTTGCCGATGTGAATCATCTTGGTGCCGGTATCAGCTTGCTGGTGATGGTGGGTCAGCGCAACCGAATAGAACTCGCCGACCGAATCATCACCGCGCAACACACAACTCGGGTACTTCCAGGTAATGGCCGAACCGGTTTCAACCTGAGTCCACGAAATGCGCGAGCGATCACCGCGACAATCACCCCGCTTGGTGACAAAGTTGTAAATACCACCGACGCCGTTTTCATCACCTGGATACCAGTTTTGCACCGTCGAATACTTGATCCTGGCATCATCCATTGCGACCAGTTCCACAACCGCAGCATGCAACTGATTCTCATCTCGCATGGGTGCCGTGCAACCTTCCAGGTAGCTGACCTCACTACCCGCCTCGGCAATGATGAGGGTTCGCTCAAACTGACCAGTGTTGATGGCATTGATCCGAAAATAGGTCGACAACTCCATCGGACAGCGCACACCCTTGGGAATCAAGACAAATGAGCCATCGGTGAACACGGCCGAATTCAGGGCCGCAAAGTAGTTGTCCCGAGTCGGCACCACAGTACCCAGATACTGCTTGACCAGATCAGGGTGCTCCTTGACTGCTTCGGAGAACGACGAGAAGATCACACCCACTTCAGCCAACTCCTTCTTGAAGGTGGTTCCGACAGACACCGAATCAAACACCGCATCGACGGCCACGCCAGCCAGTTTTGCTCGCTCATGCAGCGGCACACCCAGCTTCTCATAGGTTCTGATCAGTTCGGGGTCAACCTCATCCCAACTCGCATACTTGGGGGTATTGGAGGGTGCCGAATAATAGGAAATTGACTGAAAATCAATCGCCGGAATGTTCAGATGCGCCCATTCTGGAGGCGTCATGGCTTGCCAGCGCTCAAAGGCATCCAGACGCCAGTCCAGCAACCATTGCGGCTCTTCTTTGATGGCGGAGATATGACGAATCACTGATTCATCAAGCCCCGGTGGCAAGGTCGTCGATTCAATGTCAGTCTCCCAGCCATGTTCGTAGCGACGTTCAGTGATCGCATTGAGCTGTTCTCGAGTCTGTTCTACAGGGTCCAATTGAGCGGATTCATTCATGAGCGTGTCTGTCTCGGTATCGGGGCAGCATCAGCGCTGCCGTCAGTTGCAGGAAGAGTCATCAGGTCCGCCAGGGCAATCCCATCCAGGGCGTCGGCAATCACCCGACTGATGGTGTGCCAATGATGACGCAGGCCGCAGACTGATTCGTGGCTACACAAGCCGCTGTGGCTGCTGCATTCGGTCAGCGCGATCGGACCGTCCATGGCCTGGATCACATCGGCAATACTGGGCGAGCGGCAAGTGCTGCTCAACCGGTATCCGCCACCGGCGCCTCGAACCGACTCGACCAAACCGGCGATTGTCAGCTGCTTCATGACCTTGGCGGAAGTCGGCGGTTCCAGGTGGCAGCGAATCGCCAGCTGCTGCGAAGCCAACAGTTGGTCAGGATAGCGAACCAGTTCGGCCATCAGCACAATGGCGTAATCAGTCAGTTTATTGAGCTTGATCATCGCATTCGACCATCAATTGGAGGTGAGTCAGCATCGAACATTTACTCACGGATAAAAAGGACCAGTATGGTACTGTTTAATTGCAAACCGGGCAAGTCTAGTGCTCAGGCTTGTGGATCATCTCGTTCACCATACAATGTGGGGATGGCCATATCGCAACACCATCGACAAGTCTGGGACCTGGTTGCAGAAATTCCAGAGGGTCTGGTGCTGACTTACGGGCAGGCTGCTCGACTAGCAGGTCTTGGACGAGGAGCACGCCTGGTGAGCCAGGCCCTGCGCGCGGCGCCCGAACACCTGAACCTGCCCTGGCACCGGGTGATCAATGCCAAAGGCATGATATCGTTCCCGGTTGACAGCCCGCAATATATCGATCAGCAGGATCGCCTGGCTGAAGAAGGTGTTGAATTCATGAATGAACGCATCGACCTGAATCGCTTCGGCTATCAGGCGTGGCTGGATACCATGTTATGGAAACCTGACGATCTCACAAGCAAGGAGACATAATGCCCTTCGAATCAATACGCAAGGCGCTCACGCAATCACTTGGCCTGAGCACTGCTGAGCAGACCCAGGATCAGGACGATGTCAGTCTGGCCGTCGCCTGCCTGATGATCGAACTCTGTCAGATGGATGACCGCACCACACCCGATGAGTTGGCACAGGTGACTCGTGCGCTAGAGCGGTCCTTTGAATTGCCGACAGATCTGATCCAGACTGTGATCTCTGAAGCGCGCAGCAAACATCAGAAGGATACCTCCTTTCACCCTTATGTGACCCTCGTCAACGAGCAGCTGAATGTCGAGGAGAAAGAATCACTGATGCGACAGATGTGGCGGGTCGCCATGGCTGATGGCCAGATCGACAAGTATGAAGAGCATTACCTGAGACGGCTGAACGATCTGTTGAAACTGCCTCAGCGGACCTTTCTTCAAACCAAACATGCGGTTCTGGCTGAGACCGATCAAACTTGAGGCATGAAAAAGGGCGCCGAGGCGCCCTTTTTCAATCGCACGGACTGATCAAGATCAGAACAGACGCTTACGAACTGCGACCAGCATCAGACCCAGTGACATCAGTCCCAAACCGAACCATCCCAGTGTCGGAACGCTTTGAGCCGCACCAGCAACAGAGCTGGTGCCTGCCTCATTGCCAGGAACCGGATCGCCCTGATCACCAGATATGGTCGCGGAAGCCACAATCGCACCTAAGCCGTTGACTGTCACAGTGACGTTACAGGCCGCTGAAGCAGCAGCAGCCAGCGCGCCTATGGTCCAGGTCACAGTGTTTCCTGCCTGAGCTGCTCCACAATCGTTGCTGAGGTAGTCCACGTTGCCAGGCAAAGTGTTGACGACAATCACCCCTGTGCCATCAGCTGGGCCGGCATTCTGTGCCGTCAAGATAAAATCAAACGTGCTGCCGATCTGGACTGGAACCGGCGCTGTATTGCCGATGACTACGGACAAGTCTGCAAGACCTACCGTCCCTTCGAGCGAGAACAGCAGATCAAAATCACCGCCACCGCCAGTATTGCAGATCAGGCCTGCCGGCATGAAGGTTGGACAGCCAAAACCGAACCCCTCCAGAGGGTTCCTCCAGTGGGCGCTATTGCCTGCTACTACCGTACGAGCACTCCAGAAATGCTGCCCGTTGTCGTCGAAGTTCTGATCGATCTGATGAGCCATCCAGTAAGTGGTCGAGCCAGGCAAATCACAAGGCGTCGTGAATGGGATATTCAAGCTGCCAGCCGTATCAGTGTGCGCCAATCCGGTATAAGAGCACAACACGTTGCCAACGTCTGGAGATCCAGCATTGTCACCAAATACAGTGACATTACTGACTGCTGCGCCCGCTATACCTGTTGTACCGGTGATGTTCAGCTGGGTGATGGACCAGCCTGAGGGATCTGAGACGACAAAGTCATCCGCGGCCGTTGAGTCGTAACCATCATAACCCGCTTCAAAATCCTGACCTGGAATACCGTTTCCATTTCCGCCATCGGTTTGATCGTACAAAACAACAGCACCGCCCAGTGGCGCTGTCACAACCGCTGTCGCATTGCTCTGCTGGTTGGTTACCAACTGCGCATTGGCGACACCCGTCGCTGCGAAAACCCCTATCAGGGCGGCAGCCAACGGCTTCCGTTTCAATTCAAATACTGATCTCAAAGTCTCTCTCCCATTCACATAGTTGCTGTCAAAAACAAGACATGGCTCACAGATATTAGATTTGAATTCTAATCGTTCAAACAACGTTTCACAACGTTTCACATCAAGACAGATCAATTCCAGCGGATTCAAGCCGATGAATCAGCGGTGCCAGCTGCGCCTCATAAGGCTTCCAACGGGCCAGTCCATGTCGATTCAGCCCTTGACTAACCTGAGCAGCG
>QIKT01000093.1 GCA_003233095.1 Oceanospirillales bacterium
AGACCATTCAACTTCTTGCCATCAGTCTCCAGCGCCTTGGCGACCATCGGCCGGCGCATGTCCGCGTCTATGAGCAGCACCGAGCGCATTTCACTGAGGGCATTGGCCAGATTCATCGAGACGGTGGTCTTGCCTTCACCAGGTACCGAGGAGGTCACCAGCATGATCTTCTTACGATCATCCAGGGAGGACAGCAGCACGCCGGTCCGGATCGTTCGGATGACCTCGGAGAAAACCGAATTCTTGTTTTCCTTGAAGTGCCGGATCGGATCGGTCTTGTTGTCGCCATCAAGCTTGATCTTCTGCAGCACGCCGAGGACCGGAATGCCGAGCTTCTGCTCAACGTCTTCGACGCTCTTGAAGGTGTTGTCCAGATGGTCGAGCAGGAAGGCCAGGCCAATGCTGATCATCAGGCCCAGCACCATGGCAAACATCACTGTTCGACGCTTATTGGGGCTGAACGGGGCACCTGGCACCATGGCACGATTGATGATCCGCGCATTGGAGCTGATGACTCGCTCGGAGGCGGCTGATTCCTTGATCTGGGTCAGGAAGCGATCGTAGAGCTGTACATTGGTTTCCACCTCACGCTGCAAGCGTTGGTACTCGAATTCGCTGCGATCGACATCGCGCAGGCGGTCCTTCGATTGGTCCAGGTCCTGACGAGCCAATCTCTCGGCTTCCAGGGCAGCCTGATAATCGCGTTCCAGGGCATTGGCGGCAATCATCAGCTGTCGCATCAGGACAGCACGGGCGGCTTCAAGATCCGACTCTGACTGCTTCATGCGCGGATGCAGTGGGCCATAGCGGTTGGAGAACTCCTCGGCCCTGCGTTCCGCGTCGGTGAAGGCAATATACGAGGCGCGTGCCTGCGGATGATCGGTCAGCGCGCCAATATCCACCAAGCGATCTTCGCCCTGTGCTCTGGTGCGTTGGATCTGCTGCAGGAGGACCTCGGCCTGCGCACGCTCCTTGCGGGCTTCAGCCAGTTTCGTCGTGCCGATCGTCAATTCCTGATTGAGGAGGGAATCGACGCCCTGGACGTCAACCAGTTGCTTCTCATCCAGATAGGCTTGCAGGCGGGCTTCTGCGGCTTCCAGCTTGCGCTTCAGAGCAACCAGCTCTTCGTTCAGATACAAAGTCGCTGCGTCATTCATTTCCAGGCGGCCGGCCAGGTTGTCATCGATATAGGCCTGAGCTACGGCATTAGCAATCGTCGCGGCCTGCTCGGGGTCGGCACTGACGAAGCCGATATCGACTAGCTGGCTGTTGCGACGAGGCTGTACTGCGATCGAGCCGACAATCCAGTTCACCAGACCGTTGTACTTCTGCTCGGGAGTCAGGGGTGGCGGGCTGGGGAACCACTCCTCGGGAAACAGGGACTTCCAGGTCCAGGCTTCATCTTCAGGCGCTTCCGGTGAGTCAGCCTCCAGCGTGGCAGGCGCCTCATCATCAAGGATATCGCCAGGCGCTTCATAACCCAGAATTTTGACGACCCGCTCACCGATCGCGCGCCGCTTGATCAGGCCATACTGAGTCTCATAGTAGCGCCAGTAATCCTGTGAAGAGGTCACAGAACTTTGAACAGGTGAAATCTGCGCCTGACTGTGTTCGATCTGCAGCGTCGCCTGAGCGCGGTACAGGGGCGTTTTTTTGAAGACTAACAGGGCAGACACGATCATGATCAGCAGCGTCAGGCCAGCGATTGAGAACTTGTGCCCCCAGATAACCCGCCAAATCCAGCGCACGTCCAGGCCCTGGCGCTTGTCGTCATCGAAGTCAGGCCGGGGGACAGCGTGATACTGGGGAAGCTGCGAATGTTGTGCCGGATCATTCATTCGATAAGGTCAGAAAAAACTTTGCTTGATGGTGATGATATCACCTGGGCTGATCACCGTATCAATATCGACCTTGAGCTGCTCATCTTCGATCTGGCCTTCCTTCTGCAGGAAAATCTTGCGTGCGGTGCCGTACTCGGTCATACCGCCAGCGAGAGTAATGGCCTTCTGGACAGTCATGTTGGCCTCATAGGGATAACCACCGGGTGACTCGACTTCACCGCTGATGAAGAACTGCCGATAGGAATCCATGCTCACGGTGACTCGAGGGTTGATCAGATAGTCGCCTTCGAGGCCTTGATGAATGCTCTCCTGGAGCGCAGACAGCGTCACTCCTGCCGCTTGAATTCGACCGATGAAGGGCACTCGGATCGTGCCGTCCTGATCGACCAGATAAGCGTCAGTCAGGTCGGTTTCGTTGAACACTTCGATGGACAACCGGTCCCCGGTTCCAATCACATAGGTCGGGTTCTGATTGATTTCCTGAGCAAGGCAGCTGGCTGACAGGCACAGTAGAGTCAGCCACAGAAAGTGCTGACTGATCGTTCGATTTTGAATATGGCGGATCATGGCGAGAATCTACTCCGTGCGACTGCAAAGACAACGAATCGGCACGTGTATTGAAACAAATTTCACATTAACCGGATCTGAACCAACGCCAGTTCCGTTCAAGGCCTGCTAACGATATGACCGCGGATTATTTGCTCAGTTCGACCGTAAACAGCACCTGATTGCGGTCGTAATCGAATGGCAGCAGATTGGAATCACGATCCCGGTAGGTCCACCCCACACCAAAGATCACCGATCGGCGCCATTCATAGTTGGCTGATACGCCAAAGCTATTGACGTCATCCTCCCGGATGCCTGGGTCGAACTCAAGATTGGCATGAGTGTAGTCCAGAGCCGTGACCAAACGACCCGGCCACTGGTGACGCCAGGCAATGCCGTACTCTTCAGAGGTCAGAAAATTGCTGGTATCGAAGGCGAACGAGACATCACGACGCGTTGACAGTTCGAAGCTGCTGCGGCGGTTCGGCTGCCATTCAACGGAGCCTTCCCAGAAACTGCCTTCAAAATCACTCAAGGTGGGGTCATCGAAGTCACGATCTGCGCGACCAGCAATAAAGCGCCCGGTCGTCTTGCGCGTTGCTTCCCACTGGATGCCTAGCCCGTAACGGGTGTCATCGCTGTCTCGATTGGAGGATGGAAAGTCATATTCCGAGAATTGTCCATCGACAAACAGGGAGGTCTTCGGTGCGACGCGCCAGGAAAATCTACCGCCGTAGTACTGCGAGTCATTGTCGGCGATGCGCGTGAAGTCCCGGTTGTTTCGGTACTCCATGTCGCCCAGGCCTGCTCGCAGTTCGAGGTGGCCGCGGGCGCCGTCTGAGCCAAAGCCATAGACGCCATCAATGTTCCAGCGGCGAAACTCGTCGACCTCACGATTGATGGGCATGTCGAAGAACTCACGCAAGCCCTCGCCTCGCTGATCGTGCCCGTATTCAACGCCAGCCAGCAAATCGAAGTCATGCTTGTCACTAGGGCGATACGACCAACCGCCTTTCAGTTGGTGATCCAGATAGTCGTCCAGATCGGTCTCTTTGAACTCACCCAGTTCCATGGTGTACTGAAAATCGAACGTGTTCTGGCGAGAACCCATCTGATAGCGAAGGCCTGGAGAGACGCGAAAGAAGGTCGAGCTGGTCTGGTTGTCGTTGGACAGGGCAATGTTGTCGTCGTATCCGAGGCTTAGCCCGATGGTCGGAAACAGCTGACCAGGGCCGACTTCAATACCCGCTTCCTGAGCTGATGCGGACGTGAAAACGCAGATCATCGAAACTGCCAGAAGGAGGCTCTTGATTGGTCTTGTTCCAGGGAGCCCCCGAACAAGTCGTGATCGGCTGTCTTGAGCGTGAAATACGCCCGCTCGGCGTTGCATGAGCTGAGCCATAGCACCACGATGACTCAGCGCATACGCCTTGATCGGACCCATCCCCCTTCTCAATCCAAATCTCCCGGACTTGTTCAGAGGCTCCCTGGTCTTGGCAGCCACCACTCTACTCGACATTTCATTCCCCATTATTATCATGACTTAAAATAGCAGGTTTTCTGACTACTTTTTGTCAATTTTTTTTAATAATACAATTGTTTACGGTTGTGCACCAACTCTTTTGACTTCAATTCCAGACTGCCAGCAATCCAGATCATGGCGATAATCAGCACCAGGTAGGCCGCATTGGCAGGAATCTGCAAATTGAAATCAACCACTGAGTGGATACTCATCGCCACAAGCGCCATGAAGCCGGCAAATCCGGTCCCGCGAAGCAGAGGGTGGCGGCGGCGGCGCTGGATCTGCAAACTGCGTATGATCGCCGAGACCAGCAGGACGATGAAGGGCAGCACGCCGACCATACCATATTCAAGCGCCAGCTCCAGATAATCGTTGTGTGCATGATCAAATGAAGCATTCAGATCGTAAGGCCGATAGGCCGGGAACACCGTTTCAAAGGTGCCTGCACCACTGCCTGTCCACTGAAAATCACCAAAGGCGGCCCAGGTTTCGACATCCACATCCAGTCGGGCCTGATCGTTGTGGCGATCGGCCAGCTCGTCGTATTGAGCGGTCTGCTGAATGCGGTCAACGACCTGCTCAAAGCCAAACCAGGTTCCAACGACCACCAGATCAATGACAATCAGGCTGACAATCAGAATGATCAGAGGCCGCGGTGCCTTGCTCAGCAGGATCAGAGCGGCGGTGGATGCGACCAGTAGACTGATGAAAAAACCACCATTGCCCATCCGCGAATGAGACAGGACCAGGCCGATCACCATCACCACCAGACACAGCCGCAAGCGCATCTTGGGGCCCAATATCCAGCGAATGATCTCACGAAGCCGAGTTTTCCACTCCCCCGGATTGGCATCCGATCGAATTTGCGACAGCAAAAGACCGATGCCCACAGCCAGCGTCATTTCAAGAAAGCCGGCAAAATGATTGCGGTTGATGTAGGTGCCGGTCGCCAGGCCTGTGTTGAACTCCTTGGGCCCAAGCAGTAGCCACTCAATGCCGCTCAAGGTCATCAAACTGCCATATAGCGCCTGGAAGAACCCCGCCAGCACCATGGTCAACATCAGCGTTCGCAGCCGATCGGTTGAACTGACCAGCAGGACGGCAAGAAGAAACAGGCTGGTGAAAAACAGCGTCTGGAGTCCGCGCAGCGCCGTGGCCATGGGATCGACTGAAATCGGCGCCCAGCCTTCGGGCGTCGGTCGATGGGGAGAAATGACCGATAGCAGTCCTTCAGGCAGAGGGATCAGCTGCAATAAGCAGACCAGCATGATCAGACCCAGACAGGATAGCGGAACGGCGCTTCCAGCCAGGCGACGACGCGTCGAAAGACGCGCATCAATCAGTGATGACGACTGGCTGAGTCGAAACAGGGTCAGCGCCAGCAGCAACAGGCTGAACGCGGCTGCACTCAGCCACAGCCAGTCTCGATTGAGCCCGACAGGAATCGGCAGCGCCCAGACCATGGCGCAGAACAGGTAAAATTCAGGCAGCAGAGGACGCTCGGAAACCGCGCCAGATTCAGCCTTGTTGTGTGTGTTCATTGCCTTGAACAGGCCCCAGACGGCGAGTGATGTCCTGGTCAGACCGACGTTTCCAGACCCAATCCATGACCACCCAGTAGATGGCTGCAAGGCCCAGAAACAAATAAAACTGCTTAGACTCTGCAACACCGTTGCCGTGAAGTATGACGCCATTGATTGCTGCAATCAGCGCCAGGATCACAATAATGGACAGCGTCGCCCATTTGCCCAGGCCTGCTCTCATCAGGCAGTGGTGCAAATGGTCGCGCCCCGGAGCGATCGGTGAACGGCCTTGCCGGAGTCGACGAATCATCACATACACTGTATCGAGCAGCGGCAAGGCCAGCAACCAGACTGCGGTCACTGGTGCAAAGACCCGATCACTGCCCTGACTCAGGTCAATGCACAGCCAGGCCAGCACGAAGCCCAGGCAGAGGCTGCCGGCATCCCCGAGAAACAACTGTTTGAGCAGGCCACCCATCTGGCCCAGATTGAACAGCAGAAAGGCCACCATCGCGGTCAGCCAGAGCATGATGAACTGGAACGTTTCGATGCGCCCAGCCTGCAGGCACAGCACGGCGATCGCGGCCAGAGCGATCATGCTGAGCATGCCGGCGAGACCATCAATGCCATCGGACAGGTTGATCGCGTTCATCACGCCGATTCCGCAGAACACAGTCAGTGGAATGGCCATGACGCCAAGGGGGATCGTTTCAGTACCGATCAGCGAACCCAGGTCGTTCAGTTGGGCGCCGGCGATCCAGATCATCGCGGCCAGAGCAATGCCCTGCCCCACGAATCGGATTCGAGCCGACAAGCCACTCAGATCATCAATCAGACCCAGCAACAGGACGCCGCCAGCCACAGCCATCATCACTTGCACGGCTGCAAAATTCTCGACCCAGATAATGGTGCAGACCACCACGCCGGTGTAGATGCACAAACCGCCCACCAATGGCACATCATTGAGGTGATGTTTGCGGGCATCCGGGATATCCACCAAACCCACTCGACCGGCAAGACGCGACAGGCCAAAACCCAGCACCAGCGTCAGCAGGAAGCTGACCAGTGGCGCGATGATGGAGACATCTGACATCAGGCCACCCCTCGCGCCGAATCCGGGTGCGCCAGATAATCCTGATAGGTCGCTGCCAGCCCATCTCGCAGACTGTGTACGGGCGACCAACCCAGCGATCTGATCTTGCTGATGTCGAGCAACTTGCGAGGGGCACCATCAGGCTTGCTGCTGTCGTATTGAATCTGCCCCTTGAAGCCTACCGTCTCGGCAACCAATGCGGCCAACTCGGCGATCGTGACGTCAACGCCACTGCCGATGTTCAGATGTCGGCACTGCTCGGAGGTCAGCGCATTGATCGCATTGCTGCTCGCCTGCATCAGCGCCAGACAGCCGTTAGCCAGATCATCGACCAGCAGGAATTCGCGGCGGACCTGGCCACTGCCCCAGACCACCACTTCGGGCAGTCGCTGCTGCACGGCATCATGGAAACGACGCATCAGCGCGGGAATCACGTGCGAGCCCTTCAGGTCATAATTGTCACCCTGACCATACAGATTGGTGGGCATCGCACAGCGACAATCCATGCCGAATTGACGGTTGTAGGACTCACACAGCTTGATCCCGGCAATCTTGGAGACGGCATAAGGTTCGTTGGTCGGTTCCAGATGGCCGGTCAACAAGGCCTCTTCGACCATCGGTTGCTCGGCGTGCTTGGGATAAATGCAAGAACTGCCCAGATAGAGCAGTTTGTCGATGCCATGGCGATAACTGCCATCGATCAGATTGGCGGCAATCATCAGGTTGTTCTGAATGAATTCGGCAGGTCGGGTGTTGTTGGCCAGAATGCCGCCGACCGTTGCCGCAGCCACGATCATCACATCAATGGACTGAGATGATAAGCAGGCATCGACGGCACGAGGATCGGTCAGGTCAATTTCCTGACGTCGATGGCGTATGACGGTGGCACCGCATTGCTCGGACAACAGGCGATACAGCGCACTGCCGACCATGCCGTAGCCGCCGGCAATGTAGACCCGTGATCCGGGTTGAATCCAGCCTGCATCAGTCATCAATATTCTCGTTCATCACGACGCTCATCCCTCTCATCCCGCTCAATGTGTTCCCCACTCTCGTTATTTGAGACAGTATCATACTGATCGGAATTGTCAGCTCGCCGAATCAACTGTAACCATTGTTCACGAACCTGCTCAAGACGATAGCGCGACTCATACAAGGCTCTGGCAGCCTGTGCGTGTTGCTGACGAAGCACGGGATTGTCTCGATACTGGTCGACCGCTTCGATCAAACCGCTCGCATCATCAGGAGTTATTGCAACACCACAGCCTGCCTCGGTGACTTCGCGGGCCAGCTCACCATCCAGATCACCAATCACAATGCTCGGCCTGGCTGCTGCATACAGCCCACAGGCCTTACTCGGGACAATCAGGCCTTCCAGCTCAGGGTGCAGACCAATCAGATGCACATCGGCCACCGATAGCGTGGCCGACAGCTGACCGAGCGGCTGATAAGGATGGAACTGAACGTGATCATGGCCGTGCTCGGCCACCCACTGTTTCAAGCGGTCGTAGCCATGACCCCCACCGGTGAACAGAAAGCGAACCGTTCTGGACTCAGTGAAATGCGTAATCAGGGCCCGAATCGACTGATCCGGATGGGCGCGACCGAAATTGCCCGAATAGCCGATGACAAAATAATTCGATAGCAGCCACTGAGGGATCAACGGATTATTTTCAGGCGCAACCGGGCCAATGTCGTCGCTGGGAGACCAGTTTCGGATTACCCTGACCTGCTGCTCGGCAATTTGCATGCTCATCAAGCGCTCACGCATGCGCTCACCAATGGCCACATTCATCCAGGCTCGTCTGAGGCCACGGTTTCGAAGCCATAGTAGCCATCGATAGGCAAACCGAGGTAATCGGCCGACGCCCAGTTCCTGAGAGACTTCGGGGAACAGGTCCTGCAGCCAGTTAATGAAGCGAATCTGGCGCAACTTGAGGATGCCGGAAAACAGTGCAGTCATCAGCGGCGGGTCGGTCTTGAAGACCAGCAAGTCGTCGCGGCGAGCGCGCCACAGGACGAACATCGCCAGGGACAGATACAGAGTCAGGTAATCAATCAAGCGCAATGGCAAGGAGGCCCGGCCAAAACCGGTCGACCAGAGACGGTGAATATGAACCCCTTCGCGCAGTTCTGATCGGGTCAATCGAACCGACGGGTCGGAATACGACAGTCGGCTGGCCAGTACATGAACCTCCGGGGCACTCGCATCCACAGCCAGCGATTCGGCCAGGTCGGTCAGCAACTGTGCTGTTGCTGAATGATCGGGGGCATAAAAGCGATTGATGAAGACGACTCGACGGATCATCGAGACTCACGCCGTGCCTGTTTCAGAGCTTTCTGGATCAGGCGTTCTGCCGTTCGGCGTTGCGCTACATAGGCTCGGCCTGGTTGGCCGTCCAAAATCAAGCCCTTGCCGAACAGCAGGACCAACGGCAGCAGAATTGGCATCAATCCGGGAATCGACCGCAGGCGGTTGCTCAAACGTCGTTCAAAAAACGGTGTCGTTAGTATCCGGGCGGCCTCAAGCTTGGCATATCGAGTCTGATTGAGCAGCCAGCGAGTCCTGGATTTTCGATCATCGTGCTGAATGGGACCGGTCAGTGTCTGTGTTGGTCCCTGCCAGTCAATCCGCTGGGTATGGCCATCCTGAATGAAGCGGCACTGCCGACGTTGAATCAGCACGATACGATCAGGGTATAGAGACGTTCTCAGAGGTTGTCCGTCCATGCAGTATTCGAACGATGCAAAGTAAGCCACCGACTCATCCAGACTCAACACAGCCAGGCTCTCGACAAACGCGTCTGCCAGGACATAGTCCGCGTCCATAACCAGCACCCAGTCAGTCTCTATGCCGGTCTCATCGATCGCGTATTGCCACTGCAGGGCATGCTGATCGAAAGACCGCTCGAACCAGGCGACGTTGCCATGGCTCTGGGCAATCGATCGGGTCTCGTCTTCACTGCCACTATCGACAATGACGACACGATCAAACTGGTTCAACTTCGACAATACCCGACCGATATTGGCCGCCTCATTCCAGGTCAGAATGACGGGTGTCATTTCACTCAAGTTCATCAGAAACTCCAGTACATCCGGTTAGATCTGTGATTTCAAAAATTTCATCATGACCGAGAAAATCGATCAAAAAGCTCCGATCAGCAATATACTCTACGGCGGCGACTGTGATAGTAGAATATATGGCCCTGAGATTGTTAACGGGTGAACGTTCCATGAATGAGTCAGCTTGGGAGCCTCTGAACAAGTCGTAACCGGTTGTCTTGAGCGTCAAACACGCCCCCTCTGCGTTGCATGAACCGAGCCATAGCACCACTAGGCTCAGCTCATGCGTCTTGATCGGACGCATTTCCCTTCTCAATCCAACTCGCTTAAGACTTGTTCAGAGGCTCCTTAGTTTAGAACAAGTCATCTTTTGATCGCCTGGCAGAGTCGATTGCTCAGAAAGTACGTCTCTGGATAGACTGATATAGATTTTCATAGTCGCGAATGACATGAGGCCATACGAAACGATTCCGCAGCATTCTGGCGCCTTCTATGCATAGATCCCGGCGTGTGGATTGTTCCAACCAGATATTCAAAGTTGAAGCGATAGTATCTGGGTCGACTGAACATACTTCCCCCGCGCCTGTGTCCAGAACCGCATCAGACAGGCCTACTCCTGGACTCACCAAAACCGGACAGCCTGCCGAGGCGGCTTCAAGGACCGTATTGGCAAAATTTTCCGCATCAGAGGGCAAACAGAAGGCAAAGGCATCGCGGTAATAACACCACTTTTCGTCAGCCACCTGATCGATGAAATGCACGCGATCAACGAGGTTCAATGAGGACGCCAATGCAGAGAGCTCTGCGGTCATGCCCACATCATCCGGACCGACAAAGAGCAGATCCAGCCCCTCAAGTTGCGATAGTGCTCTGATCAGTACATCGGGGTTCTTGTTGCGTGCCAGTCGGCCCAGATAGAGTAGATAGGGTTTGGCATGCAATCGCTCAGAGGTCGGGAAACGAATACTCGATAAGTCCAGGCCGTTGGGAATGAGGCTGACGTGACGATATTCAAGACCCATCGCATCGATGGCCTGATGTTCTGCCGTCGATGTCACGTGCAGGCTTGCTGCATGATTGACGTTATCGCGATCGAATAACTTGATTGCCAGCCCCTTGATGAAACGACTCTTCGCATTGACCAGTTCCGGGTTCAGCATGCCCCTGGGTGACAACACATATGGTACATCGCACTTGCGGGAATACTGGCAGAAAAAGTGGCTCGGCCAGAGGAAAGCGGCATGCACATGGACCACGTCATAGGGTAAACGGGTCTCATATGCCCAGCGGCGCATGGCCGGGGAGTAATAGAGACGCCTGAGCAAACGGCTGGCGGCAAAGTAGCGAACCTTCACGCCATCGAGATTGACAGCTGTCTCCAACGGTACATCTGACACGCCTGGCCCATCGACGTTGGTAGTCGCTACATCCACCTGATGACCTGCGGCCACCAGTGATTTGCACAGGCCATGCACCGAGACAATCGGCCCCCCGTAGCGCACCGCCGGATAGTAGCTGGGGACGACATGAAGAATGCGCAGTGATGATTTCATTGGCACTGTCAGAACAGCCAATGTCTCACTGACGTTCGATCAATGTGTCGTTAAGCACCAGCACATCCATGTCGGTTCTGAGAAAGCAGTTCAAGGCCTCTTCCGGGCGACAAACGACAGGCTCATTCTCATTGAACGAGGTATTCAACAGCATCGGGACACCGCCAAGGCGCTCGAAGGCCTGAATCAATCCGTGGTAACGAGGGTTCTGCTCAGCCGTGATGGTCTGCAGACGACCTGAGCCGTCGACATGGGTCACGGCTGGAATCTGGGCTCGCTTGTCCTCGCGAATCTGAAAGACCTTCATCATGAAGGGCACATCATCCTCCTGCTCGAACCAGTCGAGGACCTTGTCACGCAGAATCACCGGGGCAAAGGGCCGGAACGATTCTCGGCGCTTGATCTTCAGGTTGATGATGTCGCGCATGTCCTCACGGGCAGGGTTGGCCAGAATCGAGCGATTGCCGAGCGCGCGTGGGCCCCACTCCATGCGGCCCTGAAACCAGCCAGTGACGGCACCCGCTTCGATTCGCTTGGCTACGCGTGCCAATAGATCATCCAAATCAGTGATGGTCTGGACCTTGAATGCTGTCTCAGGCAGGTCAGAACGACGTGCTTCGATCAAGTCATCCATCTGAGCTTGAGAATAGGATGGCCCCCAGAATGCATGAGTCATCGGCTCAATTGGAGCCGACGGCTCATGCAGCCTGGACGACAACCAGGCCGCACCCAGCGCACCACCGGCATCACCTGCAGCAGGCTGGACATAGACCTGCTTGAACGGGGTGTATCGGGTCACCTTGCCATTGGCTACCGAATTCATTGCACAGCCTCCGGACAAGGTCAGTGCATCACATTGGTGTCGCAGATGCGCTGCACCCAGCAGATTGAAAAAGGCCAGCTCATAAACCTTCTGCACAGAATGTGCCAAATCCATGTGCTGCTGCTCCAGCGGCTCATCAGGCTTTCGCGCAGGCCCCAGAATGTCTTCCAGTCGCTGATCGTATAGACGGTCAAAGCGAGGCACACCATCGTCCCAGTCAAAAGCAATACGATGCTTGTGATGTCTGAAGTACCGCGTATTCAGAGCAAACTGGCCATCGGTCGCCAGGCTGATCAGCTCCATCAGCTCTTCGACATGATTCGGCTCACCGTAGGGCGCCAGACCCATGATCTTGTATTCATCGCCATAGTGCTCAAAGCCGAGAAACTGCGTCATGGCTTGATAGAAAATGCCCAGTGAATGTGGGAACCGAATCCGCTGGGTGATATCGAGTTCGGGGACAGACGGATCGCCCTGCTTCTGACCGATCGCGATCACGCCACT
>QIKT01000037.1 GCA_003233095.1 Oceanospirillales bacterium
AAAGCCAGAAGGTCACCATCGGCAAAGACGGCAAGGTAGATAGTTATCGAGTCACCTTGAAAGTCACCTTCGTCCTTGACGGCGACTGAACAATTCCGATATTAGTTTGAGAAAACCCGGCCTGGTGTCGGGTTTTTTTGTATTGTCGTTTGTGTTTGGTTTTTGCCTGAGGCTCCCTAGAACCTGCTGCGCGTTCCGATTGTGGCGTTGCGCGGTGCTCGGAATCCTCATGTAAAGCCTAAGTACACTGCGGTTCCTGTGCTCCGTGCTCCGTGCGCCTTGCACTCGAACCGCTCGCTACGGTTTCTAGAGGTTCCCAAGGGTGTCGGTCACTGGACCGTCGCCAAAACTTGCCACATCAGTCACATTGCCATGAATTGGCCCGTTTTGATCGGCATTCACGCATTGGTTCAGCCTGGTAATCGGAGTATCATGCGGCATTGAAACCCCATCGACCCAAGGAATTCTCGATGTCACTGCAATTACAAATTCAACGGATCCTGTTACTGGCTGCGATCACCTTCTGCGCCGGCGTGTCGGCACAGGATGCCGATGTCCAGGTCAACGGCACCGACGACAATGTCGCCGTCAGTTATGCAGGCGACGATCTGCGCATCGGCATCGGCATCGACGATGATGGGGATATCCATGGTGAATACTTCAACGTCTTCGGCGAAGACGAAGATTCGAACTGGATTGGCGAAATGTGGCTGTCTGAAAGCCGCGGCGGCCTGAAGGCCAGCTATCACTGGCTGACCCAGGGTGCCACCATGGAAACCGCCACCGATGATACCCGTATCGGCAAGGCTTTCATGGCAGTGGATCAGAACGAAGAGGATGATCGCAAGGTCACAATCGGTCTGGGTCTGGAAAGCCAGCGATTGTTCTGGGGCGCGTATTTGATGCACTCCATCACCGGCCAGCGACTGGTCGATGCGCTGTCACTCACCACCACCGAAATCCTGACCGGTGTCAGCAATGGCCAGAACTTCACTCAGAACCAGTTCACCACAGTGAATACCAATATTTTCGAAGAAGGTTATGACTACGGCCTGGGCGTGCGTGTCGGCCACTACTACGACAACGCGTTGATCCGAGTGCGCGGCGGACTGGACTATGAACTGGGCGATGGCGATGCCGATCAGCTGACTTATAGCCTCGGGGTTGAAAAATTCTTCGAGAACACCGGACACAGCCTGGACCTGCTGGTCGAGTATTATGATAAGGATGGCCAATTCGAGATTGACGATGGCGATACCCGCGCCACGCTCTACTATCGCTATGCCTTCGGCAACAGCTACAAGCCGCGCAATCGCGTGGTGCGTACCCAGGTCGAATCCTTGGTTGACCCGATTCGCAACCCGGTCTATGTGAAGAACCGCGCCACCATCAGCCGTGAAGCGCTGTTTGATCTGGACGAATTCTTCATTCGAGCGGATGCGGCTGGCACGCTGCAGGAAGTCATTCGCTATATCGAATCTCACGAAGTGGTCGAGGGCATCGAAGTCATCGGTCATACCTGCGATATTGCTTCGGATGCCTACAACCTGACCCTGTCAAAGAACCGCGCCAACTCGGTCGCCGACTATCTGCGCGGCAATGGCTTGGGCAACATCGACATCAGTACCACTGGCATGGGCGAAAGTCAGCCGAAGTATGACAACAGCGATCCGGCCACTCAGCCCCTGAACCGCCGTGTCGAGATCGAGTTCATCAGCCTGCAGACCGACGACGTGGTCGAATTTGTCTGCCCGGATGAAACCACCCCAGTCGATGGCAGTGATCAATGCAAGTCGGTCAGCTGGGAGCAGGAAGTAGTGCCGAATCCGGTTTGGATCCATCGCGCTCTGCGCAACCCGGTCGAGCACAAGCGGATCGTCGACACCTATCGCACCGTCGAAACCGACACCACTGTCACACTGGGTGATCAAGTCGTCATCAATAACTTTCCCGGTGCGGCAGATGATTCAGCGATTACCAATGCCGATACCCCCGTGCTCATCAACCTGTTGGCCAACGACAGTGATCCTGACAATGATGGCCTGACCATCACCTCGATCACCGCGCCGGCCAGCGGCACGGTCAGCGACAATGGCGACGGCACGGTGACCTATACACCGAACGCCGGCTTCTTCGGCAGTGACGGTTTCAGCTATAGCGTCGATGACGGCAACGGCGGCAGTGCCTCAGCCAACGTCACAGTCACGGTCATAGAACTGCCACCGATTCAGGCGGTTGATGATGCGCTCACCACACAGCGCAATACGCCAATCAATATCGACACGGGCGACCTGTTGGCCAACGATGAGGTCGACGTCAATTTTGCCTTCAGCATCGCCGGCCAACCAGGCAACGGTCAACTCAGTCTCGGCTCTGATGTCACGCTGACCTACACGCCAGATCGTGACTTTGTCGGTACCGACAGCTTCAGCTACACGATCAGTGATGACAATGGCCAGAGCTCCACGGCCACCGTCACCATCAACGTAGAAGCCTTCAACCGCGCCCCGATCGCCAACGCGGATGACGCGTCCACTGCCAAGGACACCAACGTCATCATCGACGTGCTGGCCAATGACAGCGATCCGGATGGCGACAGCCTGACGATCATCGATGTCACCCAGATGACCGAATTTGGCTCTGCCGAAATCACCGCCGATGGCCGCATCCTGTATATCCCGATGCCTGGCTGGTGGGGCGGCGACGAGCTGACCTACACCATCGACGATGGCTTCGGCGGTCAGGCGAGTGCCACCATCACGCTGTTGATTTACGAGCAGTAAGACCAGTTGTTATGGTGCTCTGACTGGAGCGCCTGAGACCTGATAAAGGGCTCGGTATCGTCATGATGCCGGGCCTTTTTTATGTTTATTTGTTTTAGGGAGCCTTTGAACAAGTGCATGATCGGCTGTCTTGAGCGTGAACTACGCCCGCTCGGCGTTGCATGAGCTGAGCCATCGCACCACTATGGCTCAGTCCATGCGCCTTGATTGGACCCATTGGCCATCTCAATCCAATCCGCTTAAGACTTGTTCAGAGGCTCCCTGGCTCAGTTTTCGCCTGATGGCGAGTCACTTTTCTTTGCCTCCACAAAGCAAACTAACGAAAATAAATGAACGGTACCGTTCACAGACATCAGTAGCACTCTCACTGTTCCCCGAGCGCAGTCGATGGGTCTCCAAGGGTGATTGGTCTCAGAGAAGAAACACACAGGAGAGGCTGATCTGACTCGGAGATTCCTCGACGTTGATCGGAAAGCAGAATTGCGGTTGTCTCAATCGCCTCCTCCCATTGGGCCAACACTCACCATCTGGTATAACAGGGCAAGTCTTCAGCGTCAGGCCTCCATGAGCAAAACCGAAAAACTCTATCATCTGCATACCATCCTCTCGCAGCGACGCACGCCGGCCCCGAAGCAGTATCTGATGGACGAGTTGGGCTGCTCGCAGGCCACGCTGTATCGACTCATCGGTGATCTGCGCGCCCAGGGCGCGCCGATCGAAAGTGATCCGGGCCGAGGTGGCTTTGTCTATGAACATTACGAGGGCGAACGCGCTTTCGAATTGCCCGGCTTCTGGATGAGTGCCGAAGAATTGCATGCCTTGATCAGTGCCCGCGAGTTGCTCTCTCGAGTGCAAACGGGCCTGATGCAGGCGGAACTGTCGGGGCTGGAGCAGAAAATCACCAGCTTGCTGAACGAAAAAGGTCTGGATGCGGGTACTCAGACCAACCGGATTCGCATCATCAATCAGGCCAGTCGACGCGTTCCCGATGTGGTCTTCAACGAGCTGATGACCGCGCTGACCCATCGTCAACAGAGGCAGATTCGCTATCGCGGCCGAGGCCGTGAAGCGGTGACCGAACGAATCGTCTCCCCACAGCGTCTGACCAGCTATCGCAACAACTGGTACCTTGACGCCTGGTGTCATCTTCGAGAGGGGCTGCGCAGCTTTGCCCTGGAACGGATCGAGGTCATGGGCAGCCCGGATGAGTCCGCCTACGAACTGGATGAGTCCGACCTGAACAGCCATTATGCCGAGTCTTACGGTATTTTCTCCGGCCCGGCTGAGCATCAGGCGGAGATTCGATTCAGCCCGTTCGTTGCCAACTGGGTGGCCGATGAGATCTGGCATTCGCGACAGCAGAGCACCGTCGAGCCCGATGGCTCATTGCTGTTGAGTCTGCCGTTTGGGCGCTCTGAAGAGCTGATCATGGATCTGATGCGCTATGGCGGTAATGTCGAGGTGTTGGCGCCTGATTTTCTGCGGGATGCGTTGATTGATCGCCATGCTTCGGCCCTTGAGGTGTATCAGTCTGAGGGCTGAGAGTCAGCCTCATCTCCCTCTTTTCCAGAGCGTAGCCGAGGGATCTCTCAGGTTGATCAGGTCACTGAGCTCAACAATAACTCCAAACCCAAACCGTCATCCCAGCGCACGCTGGGATCTTGTCTGCCTGAGCACATGGCAGATCAACAGCGGGTTTCAGTATTCGCTGGAATGACGTGCGGGTCATAAGCCTGACTGGATCTCTACTCTCCTCGTTCCAATATTGTATGAGTTCAGGTTTCACCTGAGCTCATACAACACCTAAAAAATCAGCCGTCATCACGGCAAAACACTGGACTCAACAAAATCAATAAAAATGACACGCCGCCGCTCGCTAAACTGACTTCGCAGCAACAATACAAACAGAATTCATCGGGATCGGATGCCCACCAAGCGTTCGCGGCTTGTTCAGTTCGTATCGTCGAGTTCGTTGCGATGGCGACGTTGCCGATGCGAGTGACCGACGAAGACGACGAGCCTGCACAGGTTTGCCATCACTGACAATTATGATTTTCTCACGGCCGGGGGGTGATCACTGCGACTGATGGCCTTCAGACCATCGATGGTGCGCAGCGCTACCCAGACTGGCATCATGAGCAGAGCCAGACAGGTGCAGGCGATGCGATGCGCCTGAAGCAAGCTCAGACTCAACGCCGGCAGCCACATCGTCCAGAGCATCAGCGGTGTGGATGGACCGTTCCAGGCGGGGTTCATGACCACCATCGCGCCGAGGCTGATGCTGCCGATCAGCAACCAGCCGCAGAACATCATGGACAGGCTTCGAACGATGGCATGGTTTGGTGTGGGCATGATAGGGTATCCCCGAATTGAACTTGACGGACAGAATGGCAGTCTGTCTTCTCAAAGGATGAGAATGCTATGAAAAAAATTCTGTTGGGCCTGCTGGCTCTGATGATTGTGGGTGCTGTGGTCGTCTGGTTTGGCTTCCCCGGCTTTGTCTATATTCAGTCGATGAAGCTGGAGCGATCGATGGCCGATCTGGACGCCGCCTGGATCGAGGTCGATGGCAAGGGCTGGTCGTATCAGGAAGGCGGCGCCGAGCGAACCACCGAGAACGTGGTCGTGATGATCCACGGCTTTACCGCCAACAAGGACAACTGGAACCGGTTGGGCAAGCAGCTCAAAGACGACATGTACATGGTGGTGCCGGATCTGCCAGGCTTTGGCAACAGTGACCCGGCGGCAATACCCGACTACACCATTGAGGCGCAGGCCGAACGTCTGAAGGCCTTTGTCGATGAAATCGGGTTGCAGCGCTTTCATCTGATGGGCAACTCGATGGGCGGCTATATTGCGGCGGTGTTTTCGGCCAAGTACCCCGACCGTGTAATCAGCCAGAGTTTGTTGGCCCCAGGCGGTGTTGCGTCAGCCACCCCATCCAAAGCCTTCGAAGAGATCGTGGATGGTCGGCGCAATCAGCTCATTTCAGGCTCTCGCGAGGAGTTCGAAGGGCTTCTGGATCTGGCCTTTGAGAATCGCCCATACATCCCTGGACCAGTGATTGATCATCTGGCCAAGCGCCACATGGCCAACAGCACTCTGTACGAGGGCATGTTTGATGATCTTCGCTATCGATCACCACCACTCGAAGGCGTCATGCTTGGCACTCGAACGCCGACGCTGATCATCTGGGGGGAGGAAGATCAAATTCTGCATCCCGATGGCGCGCTGGTCCTGCTGACAGTCGTACCGGCCGCCACCCTCCTGACCTACAAGGGCATCGGCCACGTGCCAATGCTTGAAGCGCCCGAGCAAGTTGCGGATGACTTTCTTAGCTTTTACAGGGGCTTGTATGGCCCGGGTGGGTTGCCGCCTGCTGAGCTGGAGAGTAGTCAAACCGCGAAACCTGAGTAGACACCGTACTCAGAGGCATCACCACCCTTGGAGATCCCTCGACTACGCTCGGGACGACGGGGTTTTGTTGCCTCTCCCTTCCATAAAGGTAGACTGAGAGGGATGCGGCCTGAAAGACCGTTTGTTAGCGGATCATGGCATTGAAACATGAATCGACCGGATTTCAGGTAATGGCTCCGATCCTATCGCTACGCGATCATCCACCCCAAGCTTCCATCAAAGAAGGTAAGGAGCCGGTAATTCACCTCCACTTTCTGACGCCGCCTCGTGCCTGGATTCAAACGGGGATTGAGCGAACACCTGCTTAAGGCACTTGTCTATAACTTCGGGCCGAGTTGGTCGCTCCTACGCATCCTTGCAGCTCAAGACAGCCGATCACCACTTGTTCAGAGGCTCCCTAACAACCCCCTAAACCCAAAGGTTCCACATAAGCCGCCACTGCGGTAGCATTCACTCTTGATCAACCCCAATGCCCACAAGGCCATAAGCGTTCATGAACGAGCAGTATCAACACACCGAACTGGAAGCCGCCGTCCAGAAAAAATGGGCCGATTCTCGCGCTTTCGAAGTCACCGAAGATGAGTTTCGCGAGAAGTACTACTGCCTCGCCATGCTGCCGTATCCCTCTGGCGCGCTGCACATGGGCCACGTACGCAATTACACCATTGGGGATGTGATCGCCCGCTACCAGCGCATGCAGGGCAAGAACGTACTGCAGCCCGTGGGTTGGGATGCCTTTGGCCTGCCGGCCGAGAACGCGGCCATCAAGCACCAGGTGCCGCCGGCCGAGTGGACCTATCAGAACATCGACCACATGCGCGACCAGCTCAAGGGTCTGGGCTATGCCTACGACTGGTCCCGTGAGTTCACCACCTGCACGCCCGAGTATTATCACTGGGAACAGCTGATGTTCACCCGCCTGATGCAGCGCGGCGTGGCCTATCGCAAGAACTCGGTGGTCAACTGGGACCCTGTTGATCAGACCGTGCTGGCCAACGAGCAGGTGGTCAACGGCCGTGGCTGGCGCTCCGGCGCGATGGTCGAGCGTCGCGAAATCCCGCAGTGGTTCCTGAAAATCACCGACTATGCTGACGAGCTGCTTTACAACCTCGACGACATGGACGGCTGGCCCGATGCGGTCAAGACCATGCAGCGCAATTGGATTGGTCGCTCCGAAGGCGCGCAGTTCAGCATGGCCGTGACCGATGAGGACGGGACCCCGCTGGGCGATCATCGCATCGAGGTCTACACTACCCGGCCTGACACCGGCTTCGGGATGACCTACGCCGTGCTGTCGCCCGAGCATCCACTGGTCGATGAGATCACCACTGATGGCCAGCGCGCCGCGGTCGACGCCTTCATCGAATCGATCGCCGGGACTACCGACACTGACCGACAAGCCAGTGACGCCCACATGGACAAGCGCGGTGTATTCACCGGCGCCTACGTGCTGAACCCGTTCAACAACACCCCAGTGCCACTGTTTCTGGCCGACTATGTGCTGATGAGCTACGGCACCGGCGCGATCATGGCCGTGCCGGCACAGGACGAACGTGACCATGAGTTCGCGACTCAGCACAATCTGCCCATCGTGCGCACCGTCCAGCCGCCTGAAAATTTTGACGGCGACGCTTGGACTGGCGAAGGCATCACCATCAACTCTGCCTGGCTGAACGGCCTGAACGTCGAGGACGCCAAGGCCAAAGCACTAGACTGGCTGGACGAGCAGGGCATCGGCAAGCGGCAGGTCAACTATCGCCTGCGCGACTGGGGCGTCTCGCGCCAGCGCTACTGGGGCTGCCCCATCCCGGTCATCTACTGTGATGACTGCGGCGCAGTGCCCGTGCCAGAAGATCAGCTGCCGGTCATCCTGCCCGAAGACGTCGAGTTCATGGGCGTGCAATCACCGATCAAGGCCGACCCCGAATGGCGCAAGACCACGTGCCCAACCTGCGGCAAGGCAGCTGAGCGTGAGACCGACACCTTCGACACCTTCATGGAGTCGTCCTGGTATTACGCTCGATACTGCAGCCCAGGTGCCACCGATCTGGTCGACGAACGCGCCGACTACTGGCTGCCGATCGATCAATACATCGGCGGTATCGAGCACGCCATCCTGCACCTGATGTACTTCCGCTTCTATCACAAGCTGATGCGCGACGCGGGCCTGGTCAAATCAGACGAGCCGGTGAACCGGATGATGTGCCAGGGCATGGTCATCGCCGAGACCTGGTATCAGGAAGACGCTGACGGCCAACCCATCTGGATCAATCCGGCCGACATCGACATCGTCACCGACGAACGCGGCCGGGTCACCGGCGGCAAGATGAAGGGCTCAGGCGCAGCCGTCATCCTCGGCGCGGTCGAGAAGATGTCCAAGTCAAAGAACAACGGCGTCGACCCGAACGGGCTGATCACCACCTACGGCGCGGATACTGTTCGCTTGTTCTCGGTGTTTGGATCTCCGCCTGAGCAGTCGATGGAATGGTCAGATTCGGGCGTCGAAGGCGCGTATCGATTCCTGAAACGGATATGGACCCAGTTGAACGCCCATCTGGAGGCCTTTGAGCCTGCCCAGTTGAATGTGAGCAAGCTGAACGAGAGCCAGAAAGCCCTGCGCTTCAAACTGCACCAGACCATCGCCAAGGTTGGCGACGACATCGAGCGCCGCTACACCTTCAACACCGCCATCGCCGCGGTCATGGAACTGGTCAACCTGCTGGTCAAGCAACCCATGGACGATCCACAGGACCACGCCGTCACCCGCGAGGCCTGGACCGCGATCACCCTGATGCTGCAGCCCATGGTGCCGCACATCACCGACGCCATGTGGCAGGCACTGGGACAGACCGAGTCCATTCTGGATGCCAAGTGGCCCGTAGTCGATGAGTCCGCCATGGTCCAGGATCAGATCGACATGGTCATCCAGGTTAATGGCAAGCTGCGCGGCAAAGTGACCGTGGCCCCGGGTACCGACAAGGCCACCGTCGAAGCACTGGCCATGGCCGACCCCAACGTCCAGCGCTTCATCGAAGGCCAGACCGTGCGCAAGGTGATCGTGGTGCCGAATCGGCTGGTTAACATCGTCGCCACCCCATGACCCCGGAGTCCTCGCCCATGCGCACACCCATTCGATGTTTGACCATGATCGTGCTGTTCGGTGCGCTTGCGGCCTGCGGCTTCCAGATGCGCGGCAACGTCAACCTGCCGGCTGAAATGAGCCAGACCGACATCAGCGGTATCTCCGACAACAGCGACCTGGCCCGCGAGCTGGAACTGGTTCTGCGCGGCAACGGCGTCACAGTGGTCAAGGACGATGGCGGCGCGACCCTCAAGGTTACCACCAACCGTCTCGAACGCGACGTGCTGGCCGTCGGCACCAACTCCGAAGTGCGCGAGTTCATTTTGAATTACGTCGTCAGCTTCCAGGTCGACGGCGCCAGCGGGTCCGAACTGGTCCCCAGTCAGACCCTGACCCTGAACCGCGAATACACCTTCGACACCGACCAATTGCTCTCAGCGACGTCTGAAGAAGAATTCCTGGGCGCTGAGATGACCCGCGAGATGGCGCGCCGAATCGTCGAACAGATCAGCCTGCTGACTCGCTGAACACATGCGTCTAAACGCCGACACGCTCGATAACCACCTGAACAGCGATCTGGCGCGCGTCTACCTGATCGCCTCTGACGAGCACCTGCTGGTTTCCGAAGCCCACGAGAAAATCCGCAACAAGGCCAAGGAAAAGGGCTTCCTCGAGCGCGATCTGTTCGAAGCCGGCAAGGATTTCGACTGGAGCAGCATCGCCAGCGCCTCGGCCAACCTGTCCCTGTTCGCCAGCCAGCGCATCCTCGACCTGCGCCTGCCGACCGGCAAACCCGGTCGCGAGGGAGGTAAGTTCATCCGCGAGTATCTGGAGAATCAGCCCGCCGATGACCTGCTGATCATCACCTCGGCGCACCTGAACAAGTCATCCATGTCGACCGCCTGGGTCAAAGCCATCGAACAGGCCGGTGCCATCGTCCAGTGTTGGCCCATCAAGGGCAATGACCTGCCACCCTGGCTCGACAGCCGCATGCGCGCCCGTGGCCTTCAGCCCGACGCCCAAGCCGCCCGGGCACTCGCTGCCCGCACCGAAGGCAACCTGCTGGCCGCCGCCCAGGAAATCGAGAAGATACTGCTGGTCAAAGGCGAAGGCCCCGTCACCATGGCCGACATCAAAGACCTGGTCGCCGACGGCGCCAGATTCGACGTCTTCGCCCTCATGGACGCCGCCCTCGGCGGAGAAACCCGCCGCGCCCTGCGCATGGCCCGCGTCCTGCAAGCCGAAGATACCCCGCTACCCATCGTTGCCTGGGCCCTGACAAGAGAAGTCCGCCTCATCAGCCAACTCCGCTACGCCATGAACCACGGTGGCAACCCGCAGCAACTGTTCCGCATGAACGGCGTCTGGGACAGCCGTAAAAAACTCATGGAACGGGCCGTCAGGCGGCATTCCCTGGAAGCCTGGCAAGGCATGCTGGATGACTGTGGGCGGATTGATCGGGCCAGTAAAGGCCGGCCGGGGTATGGATTGCATGCGAGTCCCTGGCAACAGGTTGAGCAGTTGCTAGTCAAGCTCAGCGAAGTCGCTTAGTTTTTAGCCCCTTCCTTCCCCGAAGGAAGGTTGGGAAGGATGATCGCACAACAAACCACCACAATCCGCTATATTAAGACATGAACAAACCACCCAAAATCACCTGCATCTACGGCGGCACCTTCGACCCCATCCACTTCGGCCACCTCCGCTCCGCCCTTGAAGTCGCCGAATGGCTCGACATCCAGGTCAAGATGATCCCTTCGGCCAATCCACCCCACCGACCACCAACCATGTTCTCAGCTGAAGAGCGCTTGCACATGCTCAAGCTGGCCATTGAAGGCGTCGATCGCCTGGAGACGGATGACCGCGAGCTTCGGCGCGAGGGTGCGAGCTATATGGTCGATACCTTACTGTCGTTCAAGGAAGAGGATCCAGATCAGAACCTGGTGTTGATACTGGGAGATGAGGCCGTGGCTGGATTGATGGGGTGGGATCGGTGGGAGCAGTTGTTGGAGTTGGCTGGGTTGGTGGTGATGAAAAGGCCTGGGAAGAATGCTTACACTGATGAGTTGAAGAAATATTTGGCGCCTAGGTGGGCTGAGGACAGGGGTGTGTTTATGGGGGAGACTGTTGGGAGAGTGATTGAGTTTGAGGGGACTCAGATAGGGATTAGTTCTACGGAGATTCGTAGCATTCATAGTCAAGGAAAAATCACATCATATTTAGTGCCTAACTGTGTTAATAAATATTTGAGAATAACAAGACTAGATAATAAGGATCTATAGTACAAATCTGGTGTACAGAGACTCAAGCGGCTTCCTGTGTCTGATCGTTCGAGGGTGTCCCATTTTCGGCTCCTCAGGTGGAGAAGTTTAGACCCAATCTGACACATCCCAAGGTAAAATGTGCTGCGGGAGAACCCCGATGGAAACACTCATCGACGGTAAATAAATTTGGAAGGAAAAAGTTTATGAACTAAACTTAACCTGACAGACAAGTCCCTGAAAAACGGGTAACTGTCAGATCAAGTCTGAATTTCTACACATGATTCGTTCAAAAACCTAGGGGACATCCTCTGAAGCTGACTAACCGTGAATTACTTCTGCCAATGCTTCTTCAATTACTTCCTCACTAACACCATGTCGCTTTAGACTTAATACTAATGCAGACACTTTATCTCGATCAAGATGCTCTAAATCTTTTCTGAGCCCTTGGCCTACATAGGCGCGTAACAATGGCTGATAACCTGAAAATCCAAGTAGTGGTGCGATTCGTTTTAGATCATCAATAACATCATCGGGCATACGCAAAGTGACAGAGGTCATTGGTCTTTCGCGAACTAGACGCTTTTTCAATGTTTCAATTTTCATAGATTTCTTTCTC
>QIKT01000017.1 GCA_003233095.1 Oceanospirillales bacterium
CATGACCGGTTGTCTTGAGCGTCAAGCACGCCCCCTCTGCGTTGCATGAACCGAGCCATAGCAACACGATGACTCAGCTCATGCGCCTTGATCGGACGCAGTTCCCTTCTCAATCCAACTCGCTTAAGACTTATTCAGAGGCTCCTTAGAGGCTCAGTTGCTTCTGACGCAGCTCGCGACGCTCCTGGGCATCCAGACAAAGCGTGGCGATGGGGCGCGCATTAAGACGCTTGATACCGATTTCTTCACCCGTCTCCTCGCAGTATCCGTAATCCCCTTCATCAACACGTCTCAGGGCAGATTCGATTTTGCCAATCAGCTTGCGGTAGCGGTCGCGTGTGCGCAGCTCCAGAGAATTCTCGGTCTCGCGGGTGGCGCGCTCAGCCTCGTCACCGACGTCGCGAATTTCAGAACGCAGATTATCGATGGTCTGCTGCGACTCTTCGATCAGCTCCTGACGCCAGTTCAACAGTTTCTGGCGGAAAAACTCCAGGTGCTTGTCGCACATGTAGCTTTCGCTCAGCTTGGGCTCGTAGCCCTCGGGAAGAACCACGCCATTGATCGCGTTGGCACCTGCGCCTGACAGTTTCGGGCTGACAACCGGATCATCCGAGGATGCTTTGGTGGCTGTTTTCTTCGTCGCAGCAGTTTTTTTCGATTTTGTCGCCATACAAGGTTACCTGATTCCAATGTGTTGAATTGACTGAGAAAAACGGAAAAATCATGGACTCTACTGCCGCTTGAACCGTTTCGCAGTCTGGGTTTAGGGGGGGGTTATATCCTAAGTCACTGTTGTGGGCAAGTCCCATTCCGATATTGAACCAAGGCCACCTGGATGCTTTTGCAATGGCTCTGCCACTGTATTTCGGTCGATATTTCGTCCTCGCCTGTGGGATAATGTGATCTGACCCACTCCTGTGTCCGCCGGACGGAGGCTTCTGATCTTCAAATGGTTCGCGCTGCTGATGCTTCGAGGATACAAGCGATACATCAGCCCATTGCTCGGCAACCGCTGTCGCTTCTATCCCAGCTGCTCGGACTACAGCCGCCAGGCCATCGAACGGTTCGGGCTCTATCGTGGTGGCATTCTGACCCTAAAGCGGGTCTGCCGCTGTCACCCGTTCAATGACGGCGGCATCGACCAAGTGCCTGAATCAACGGCACACAGCAGAGACCCGGACCATCCAGATCAACAGCGCAACTCTCATCAATGAGGGAACCTGGTCAGAGTCCGATCTGCTGATCGACCATTAACCTGGCAAGCCAATTGATCCGGTGAACGCGTCGCTTTCAATCGCAAGGCAGCGTTCGACCCACATCTGCGCGAATGGGCTTAAGATGGTGGCATCACTGACACTCAAGACACACTGTCATGACCTGGAAAGAGTTTCCCAGGTGCGCAAAGCAGTCCGATTGGCCGCCGCAGACTGGGTACAATCTGATACCATCAGCGGCGACCCGGCAGACAGCCGTCGACTAAGCCCTGTCTGCGATTGTCCCTCTGACCTGACTGGAGAACCCCATGAGCCCTCATCAACTGCTTGGCCTGACCATCATCCTGACCGCTTCGCTCAATGCCCAGGCGAACACTCAGACGATTCTGTGTGGACAGCTGCTGGATGTCGAAAAGAGTCGCATGCTCGACAGTCAGATCATCACCGTCACCGACGATCGCATCGTTGACATTACCGCTGCAGGCGCGTCATCGCGCGGCTCGGTTGACATCGACCTGAGTGAACAGACCTGCCTGCCGGGTCTGATTGACATGCACGTGCACTTGACCTCCCAGAGCAATCCGTCGGCCTACATCGAACGATTCACCCTGAATACAGCCGACTACGCCTTTCGGGCAGTCGACTACGCCGAGACCACACTGATGGCCGGTTTTACCACCGTTCGAAACCTGGGCGATGACGGCACCATCACCGCAAGCCTCAGAGATGCCATCGCCCGCGGTGTGGTCGATGGTCCGCGAATTTTCACGGCGGGTAAATCGATTGCCACGACGGGTGGACATGCCGATCCAAGCAACTCGCTGCGTGCTGATCTGATGGGCGATCCTGCGGCAATCGATGGCGTGATCAACGGCACCGCCGAAGCGATGAAAGCCGTTCGACAACGCTACAAGGAAGGCGTCGACCTGATCAAGATCACTGCCACCGGCGGCGTGCTCAGCCCTGCAAAGAATGGACAGAACCCTCAGTTCACCCAGGAAGAGCTGGATGCACTGATTGCCGTTGCCAATGACTACGACCTGAAAGTAGCGGCTCACGCGCACGGCGCAGAAGGCATGAAACGTGCGATCAGAGCTGGCGTGGCCAGCATTGAACACGGGACGCTGATGGATGACGAAGTACTGCGATTGATGAAGAAACACGGCACTTATCTGGTACCGACTATTCTGGCTGGAGATTTTGTCGCCAGAAAAGCCAAGATTGACGGTTATTTCCCTGCCGTGGTGCGGCCCAAGGCTGCCGAACTGGGACCCAAGATCAAACAGAACTTCGCACGGGCTTACAAGGCCGGCGTCAAGATTGCCTTTGGTACTGACAGCGGCGTCTCCCCTCATGGCGAGAATGCTCGCGAGTTCACCCTCATGACCGAGGCCGGCATGCCTGCCATTGAAGCCATTCGCTCAGCGACCGTGCACGCCGCCGATCTACTGGGTCAGTCGGGTGACCTTGGTGCAATCTCTGTCGGGTACAAGGCCGACCTGATCGCGGTATCGGGAAACCCTCTGGAGAATATTGCCCTGCTGGAATCAGTTGCCTTCGTGATGAAAGACGGCATGATCTACAAGCAGGACTGAGCGCTGGAGTTGCATGCAGATGTCTGACTCAGTGGCTGTCACGGCCGTCGCTCACCCCAACATTGCCCTGATCAAATACTGGGGAAAGCGAGACAATACGCTGAATTTACCCGATGCAGGTTCCGTATCAATCACCCTCGACTCGCTGACGACCACCTCCACTTTCAGCACCGCTGATGCAGACACTGCCGTCGTTCGAATCAATGATCAACCAGATTCGGCAGCCGCCTTGAAAGTACAACGATGCATTGATCAGATACGACAGTTCGGCGACCCTGCTGCCGCGCAACATGCTCGCTCGGGCTTTCTGCTGGAGAGTTATAACAATTTTCCGACGGCTGCAGGACTGGCCTCATCTGCCTCTGGTTTTGCTGCACTGGTGACCGCAGCCGATGGCTTGCTTGGCACCCACCTTGCCGACAGACAATTGAGTGTCATTGCACGCATGGGCTCTGGATCGGCGGCCCGATCCCTGTTTGGCGGGTTTGTGCGAATGCATCGCGGAGAACGAGCAGACGGCTCCGATGCCCACGCCGAACAACATGCGCCGCCCAGCCACTGGCCACTATCGGTTGTCATTGCCGTGACCTCCCAGGATCGAAAACACGTCAACTCGACCGATGGCATGGGCCGGTCAAAGATGACATCGCCCTATCACGATGCCTGGATAGAGACGACCGAAGCCGACATTGATCACTGCCTCAGGGCCATCGATCAGCGCGATTTCGAGCAGCTGGCGCAATTGTCCGAACACAGCTGCCTGAAGATGCACGCCAGCATGATGGCAACCCGTCCTCCGTTGCTCTACTGGAACCCGACGACACTCGCCGTCATCCAGGAAATCATGGCGCTCCGGCGGTCAGGCGTCGGCGTGTTTTTTACCGTCGATGCCGGCCCGCAGGTCAAGGCAATCTGTTTGCCCGAGGATGCCGAGCAGGTCAGTCAGCATTTGTCCGGGATGGATGGCGTGCTGTCAGTCCAGCGCACCGGACTGGGTGCCGGTGCGCGACTGACCACGGATTCCTCACCCTCATGATCAGCGTTCAGGTTCGAGGCAAGCTGATGATTTGTGGCGAATATGCCGTGATCGAAGGTGCCCCCGCGATTCTCGCACCGAGCCATCATCAGGCCCGAGTCCAAATTGACCTTGCAGAGGAACGACACACCGTCACCAGCAGTCTGTTTTCCGATCAGCCACAAGCGTTCAGTCTGACGCACCATCGCGCACACTTTGACCCGGAACCTGATGATCCCTCCAGCGTGAGTTTGTTGCGTTGTGTACTGGACACGCTGTTGATGCATCGACAGATCAAATCGGACATGCCTCTGTGCCAGGTTCACATCGACTCATCTGAATTCATCGATGTTGACAGCGGTTGCAAACTGGGCGTCGGGTCCAGCGCCGCTGTCTGTGTCGCACTGGTCCGTGCCCTGCTGGAATGGAACTGCCGGGCAATGAATGATCCGCTGGTATTCAATCTCGCGGCCAAGGCCCACAGCCTGTTTCAGGGCGGCCGCGGATCCAATGCCGATATTGCCACCTGCACTCATGATCAACTCATCTGTTATCAGTCCAGCAAGAGCAGCTTGCTCAATTGGCCTGCCGGTCTGCTGATCGCATCGATCTGGACAGGCCGCAGCGCGTCAACCACGCGCATGCTGCAGCGGCTTGACCTCTGGCGAGCCTCGCACAGCGAAGACTATGGCCATCACATGACCACCATGAAAACAGTGGCAGTAGGAGTGGCCGAGCTTTTTTTCAGTCCCGAACCGAATGCCGATACTATCGTCACGCAGATTCGCGAGTACACCCGGCAACTTGAGTCATTCGCCGAAGCCGCCGGCTTGGCCGTGTTCAGCGAGGCACACCAACGTCTGGCTGATCGAGCCGTGGCCCAACGCCTGGTCTACAAGCCCAGCGGTGCTGGTGGGGGTGATTACGGCCTCGTCCTGACCACCAACCCGGACGATCTTGAGCGATTCATGCAACAGCTTGATCCAGTTGAGACCCGTTATTGCAGGCTGCTTGGGCCAGGCCAAGCCATCGCCGAGCCGTTCTCCGTGCGCCACGACGCCACGATGGAATCTTCCACACCGATCGGCTGATGCAGATCGTGGCTGTTCGATTGCCTGAAAAGGACACGGCGAAAGGGTGAAAAACCAGCCCTGAATCACCATATCTCTTATCAACCAAGGGCAAAAATCGGTATCATGTGGCAGACAGGGTCTGCAGATGGCGGGCCCATCATCCTTCAACTGCTCTCAGGGGGTGCTCATGCAGTCAGTACAACAGGCCATTCGGAAGCACAATGATTTGCTGCCAGGTGTGTCTCGAACCTTTGCATTGACCATCCCTCAATTGCCAGACTCGTTGCAGTTGGCCGTGACCAATGCCTATTTGCTCTGTCGCATCGCCGATACCATCGAAGATGATGCCGAGCTGCCAATCAATGACAAACAGGACTTTCATCGACAGTTCATTCAACTGGTCGGTGGCCAACCGGATGTCAAACCCTTTACCCGTTCACTGTCCGCCGCCTTGTCTGGCCAGACACCTGCCTCCGAAATAGATCTGGTTGCTCAGTTACCGGTGGTCATGGAGGTCAATCGAAGCTTGAGCTGCAACCAGCAGCAGGCACTGCATCGCTGCATCGAGGTCATGTGTGGCGGCATGCCCGATTTTCAGCAGCAAACCAGCATCGCCGGCCTGGACAGCATGTCCGAGCTTAACCAGTATTGTTATGTCGTGGCAGGCGTCGTCGGAGAAATGCTGACCGAGTTGTTCTGTGATTATTCTGCCAAGATCGACCAGCATCGTGAGATCATGATGCCACTGTCCCGTTCGTTCGGGCAGGGTCTGCAAATGACCAATATCCTCAAGGATTTCTGGGAAGATCGTTTACGCAAAGCCTGCTGGCTGCCCAAGGATGTGTTCCGTCGCCATGGATTGGACCTCGGGTCGCCGCATTCTGAACATTTTGTGAGCGCATTCTCCAAGGGCATTCACGAACTGATCGGAGTCGCCCACCAGTGCCTCAAGGACGCCATGCAGTACGTCAAGTTGATTCCCAGTGACGAAACCGGGATCCGCCGGTTCTGCCTGTGGGCAATCGGCATGGCGGTACTGACCTTGCAGAATATTCATAAACGCCCCGGCTATGCCCGCGGCGAGCAAGTCAAGATTTCCCGTCGCGCCGTGCGCCTGACCATGGGCATGAGCAATGTGTTGTCTCGTTCCAATCACGCACTGTCAATGATGTTCCGGCTGGCCGCCTCCGGGTTGCCAAAACAACCTTCTATGCTGCAGACAAGTCCCTGAACCATGGCAAAATCACGATTTCCTGACTTTTACAAACTGAGTGTTACCGACCGAGTTCGCGCTGTCCACGAACGCGGCTGGTTGACTCAGGAAGACTACGAGCAACTCGAGTCCGGCCAACACACCCTGTCCATTGGCAAAGCCGACAAGATGATTGAAAACGTCATCGGTGTGCTGGGTCTGCCGATCGGTCTGGGTTTGAACTTTCTGATCAACCAACGCGAATATGTGGTGCCACTGGCGGTCGAGGAACCGTCGATTGTTGCTGCACTCAGCTCAGCCGCGAAGCGGGCGCGCGACGGTGGCGGATTCGAGACGACGAGCACCGAGCCGATTCTGATCGGCCAGGTTCAGGTCATGAACACGCCTCATGCCAGCCAGGCCAAGGCTCGTCTGCTGCAACGAAAGGACCAGATTCTTAACCTGGCCAACGCGTTGCAACCGAACCTGATTGCCCGAGGTGGCGGCGCCAAGGACATTGAGGTCCATATTCATCCTTCCAGTGAGTTTGGTGACATGCTGGTGCTGCATCTGCTGGTCAATACCTGCGATGCTATGGGGGCCAATCTGGTCAACACGATGTGTGAAGGGGTGGCCACTCTGGTTGAAAAGATCAGCGGTGGAAAAGTCTTCCTGAGAATTCTGTCAAACCTGACTGACCGGGCCATGGTCAGCGCCAAGGCAACCATTCCGCTGGCCTCACTGTCCGGACGCGAGGACTTTGACAGCGAACAGATCCGCGATGGCATCATCATTGCCGGCGAATTTGCCAACATCGACCCCTACCGTGCTGCCACACACAACAAGGGCATCATGAACGGCATTGACGCAGTCGCGCTGGCAACCGGCAATGACTGGCGAGCCATCGAAGCAGGTTGCCACGCCTACGCTGCCCGAGGCGGACGCTATACCGCCTTGTCGAACTGGAAGAAAAACGAGGCAGGTGATCTGGTCGGTACCATCAACGTGCCCATCAAGGTCGGTATCGTCGGTGGACCGCTGCAGAATAACCCCTCGGTGGCCATGAATCTCAGATTGATGCGGATCGAACGCGCCACCGAACTGGCCGAAGTCATGGCCGCGGTCGGCCTGGCACAAAACTTCTCTGCCTTGCGCGCACTGGCCACCGAAGGCATTCAGAAAGGCCATATGAGCTTGCACGCCCGCACCGTGGCATCAGCTGCCGGAGCAACACCTGAAATCTTTGATACCGTGGTTGAACGACTGATCAACAGTGGTGAGATCAAGATATGGAAAGCACGAGAGATTGTCTCTACCGTCAATCGGCAGTCACATCCTGAGCAATCTGAAGACATATCGACAACGACCGCTGCACCTCTGACTGCCGGCCATGGCAAGGCGATCCTGATGGGCGAACATGCGGTAGTGTACGGATCACATGCCATTGCTGCCCCAATTCCCCTGGCGGTCGAATCCCGTATTTCCGAGCATGCAACCGGGGTTCATCTGTCGATTCCCCGATGGAGTGTAGAACACAATCTTGAAATGAATGCCGACAAACGGCAATCATTCGAGAAACCAGCTGCCATCATCCTCGAGAAGCTCGGCTTGATCGAAACACCGATGAAGATCGAGGTGTACCCCAATCTGCCACGGGCGATGGGTCTGGGCGGTTCGGCAGCGGTTGCCGTCGCAATCATCCGGGCACTGGATCAACGTTTCAAGCTGGGTCTGTCCGAGGAAGAAGTCAATCAACTCGCCTTTGAGGGTGAGAAGATGGCGCACGGCAATCCCTCGGGCATCGATAACGCCGTGGCGACCTATGGTCAGATGTTGCTGTATCGGCGCGGCGATCCCCCACTGATTGAACCGTTGACGGTGGCCGAACCCATTCGTATTGTGATCGGCATGACTGGCGTCGAATCACTGACGGTGCGCATGGTTGAAAACGTGCGCAAGAACTGGGAAAAAAATCGCCGCATATACGATCGTATGTTCGACGAGATTGACCAGCTGACCTTGCACGCTCTGGAGTGCCTCAAGACGGCCGACCTGGACCGCCTGGGGCAAATCATGAACGTAGGTCAAGGCCTGCTGAACGCACTCCAGGTCTCAAGCTGGGAACTGGAAGAACTGATCCAGATTTCACGTGAACATGGCGCACTGGGTGCCAAGCTGACCGGTGCTGGTGGCGGCGGATCCATGATCGCACTGTGCCCTGACCGTGCCACCGACGTCTGCAAGGCGATTGAACAGGCCGGCTATCAGGCCATGGAAGTGACTATTGGCTAACTTACCGATCTGTGTTCAACCTCTTTATCTGGAACTGCCTATCTGATGAGTACACTGTTTGACGATCATTCCACTGAAACGGCCAATGCCACGGTGGTCTCTTCGGAGCGTGAAGAACTGATACTGGTCGACGCCGATGATGAGGTGGTTGGCTATCGAAGCAAGGGCGATTGTCACGACGGTGAAGGCATTCTTCACCGCGCCTTTTCCGTCTTCCTGTTTGATAATCAGGGTCACGTGCTGATTCAGCAGCGCAGCGCTGACAAGCGATTATGGCCTCTGTACTGGTCCAACAGCGTCTGCAGTCACCCCAGGCGCGGCGAAAGCCTGGACTATGCCACTGGACGTCGGATGAAGGAAGAACTGGGCTGCCGCTCGGCTCTGGAACCTGTGTACAAGTTTCAGTATCAGGCTCGCTACAGCGAACTGGGCTCGGAAAACGAACTATGCTCGGTATATCTGGGTCGCGTGGAGAGTGAGTTGGCAATCAACCCGACAGAGATCGCCGACTGGCGCTTCGTAAGCCCGGATGACCTGGAGCGCGAACTGGCCGAGACACCGGACCAGTTCACGCCGTGGTTCAAGATGGAATGGGGACAGTTGCAAAGCCGATATACGAGCCAGCTCGAGGCATACACCTGCCCTGCCCTATGATTTACTGGCCGTTCATGAGCACAAAAAAAACCGGTCAATGACCGGTTTTTTGACATCCATTCAAGGACAGTTTTCAGTCGCCCTTTTTGAGTGAATCGCGAATATCGCGAAGCAACTGAACCTCTTCACTCGGCTCCGCTGGGGCAGCGTCCTCTTCCTCTTTCTTGCGCTGCATCCGGTTCATCACCTTGATAGCCATGAAAATGGCCAGACCAATGATCAGAAAATCAATGATGGTCTGTATGAACGCGCCGTATCGAACCACTACCGCTTCGACTTCGCCTTCAGCAGCTTTGAGCACGTAACCCAGTTTTGAAAAATCGACACCGCCAATCAAATTACCGACCACAGGCATGATCAGATCATTGACCAGAGAGGCTACTATTTTGCCGAATGCAGCGCCGATGATGATACCCACGGCCATATCGACCACGTTGCCTCGCAACGCGAAATCTTTGAAATCACTCATTAAACTCATATTTATCTCCCTTGGACGATGCTTCTCTGCGTAGGCTACGGCCCCCAAAAACATGCCGCCACAACATCGTAGCAAATAAACCAGCACCGAGTCTCTAATCGACAGATCAGAACGGCTTCAGCCAGTCAGACCCAGCGTATCGCATTGATCAATATCCCCTGATTGCAAACCACGTCGCAACCACTGGACACGTTGTTCAGACGTACCGTGAGTGAATGACTCTTCATTCACCGCTCGGCCAGAGCGTTTCTGCAAGCGATCATCACCAATCGATGCGGCGGCACGAATCCCTTCGTCCACATCACCCGGCTCGAGCATCCGGCTTCGGCGATTCGCGTGATAGGCCCAGACCCCCGCGAAACAATCAGCCTGAAGTTCCATCCGAACGGACAATTCGTTGACCTCGGCCTTAGAACGAGCCTCACGCTGCATTTGCCGGACGCGCGGCTCGATTCCGGAAATGTTCTGAATATGATGCCCAACCTCATGGCCTATCACGTAGGCACGAGCAAAGTCACCCGGCGCACCCAAATGCTCCAACTGCCTGAAAAAGCTCAGCGCCAGATACACCTTGTTGTCGCCAGGACAATAGAACGGACCGGTGGCCTCGCTGTTGACGCCGCATCGAGATTGAACGTTGTTGTCGAACAGTACCAATACCGGTTCTTCATACTGCTGACCGCGCGATTTGAAAATCTCGTTCCATACATCTTCGGTTGAGGCGACGACAGCACTGACAAACTCTGTCTGCTCCTGCTCCTCTGCCGAGCGCTGTTCGGGTGCTGCTGAGGTCGCACTGCCAGGCGATGTGCCTACTGCGCCCAGTTGCGAAAGCAACTGCAAGGGGTTCTGGCCTGTGACCCATCCGATGATGATGACGACAATGATCATCCCACCGCCCATCTTCATGCCACCTTTGACGCCGCGCCCGCGACGATCCTCGATATTGGTGCTGCGTCGTCCGCGTTTCCAGCGCATCGAAGGTCTCCTGTATACAGTCTGTTCAGCCCCAGATGATAACGGTCCAGCCCGTATACAACCAATCACAACCGGCAATCAGACTCTCAGACCGTTTCGCGAACCACGCGGCTCGGAGGACAGGGTTGAGAAATCAGTGCCTCATACTGCGCTTCGATCGGTCCACGCTTGATTTTCAGGGTAGGCGTCAACAAGCCGTTCTCGGTGGTCCACTCATCGCGCACAATGATCAGATGACTGATTCGCTCATGACTTTCCAATTGCTGATTGACCGAGTCGAGCAACTCGATCAGTGATTGGTCGACTGTTGCCTGATCCTGTTGCGTTGCGCTGACAGTCAGCCCAACCAGCAAGACCGGCTGAGGCAAGCCAGAGCCAGTCAGGCATACCGATTCAATCGCCCGGCTCTTTTCGAACAGGCTTTCAATGGGTACCGGAGCCACATATTTGCCTTTTGATGTCTTGAACTGATCCTTCAGACGGCCAATGATGTACACATAGCCGTCTGAGTCAATTCGACCCATGTCGCCGGTTTTCAGAAACCCATCGGCAGTCATGACTGCGGCTGATTCGTCCGGGTCACGATAGTAGCCGGTCATCAGTGAACCCGTCCGTATCTGGACTTCCTGTTCGTCTGCAATGCGAATCTCGCAGCCTGGACCTGCCTTGCCGATACTACCGGTACGAATCGTGTCACCAGTCGCCAGCAAGGTGCCGTAAGCCAGCGTCTCAGTCATGCCCCAACCCTCGGAAATTGGCATTCCCATGCGTTCCCACCAATTGAGCAGACTGGGTGCGATTGGCGCTGAGCCACTCATGAACCACTGACATTCATCGAGACCCAGACTGCGTTGAGCCTTGCGCGCAACCTGTCTGCCAACCCAGGGAATCTTCAGCAACAGAGCCAGTTTCTTCTGCGGAACCTGATCAAGCACCCCCAGTTGAAACTTTTTCCACAGTCTGGGCACTGACCCGAAGAGCGTAGGCCGAGCTCGTCGCATGTCATCAGCAAAGGTGTCGAGTGAGTCAACGAAGTACAGCACCGGCCGATTGAACAGACCCGCTGCTTCCACATAAGCCCGTTCGGTGCAGTGGGACAATGGCAGATAGGACAACAGGCGATCGCTCGATGTCGTCTTCATCGATGAGGCAATGGCCTTGCCGGCAAAACTGAAATTGTGATGCGTATGCACCGCGCCTTTGGGAGTGCCTGTGCTACCGGAGGTATACAGAATTGTCATGACATCATCAGCCGATGACTCATGGCAGTCCTGGGCAGGATCGTTTGATTCAATCAGATTCTCATAGGCATGCGGACAATCAATGCCTGGCCAGCTCAGATCGATCCGGATCAACTGCGGGTCAATGGCATCGGCCAACGACTCGGGGTGATCCAGCTTGCCGACAAAAATGGCCTTTGCCTGACTATGTCCGAGAACTTGGGCAACTGTCCGAG
>QIKT01000162.1 GCA_003233095.1 Oceanospirillales bacterium
ATCTCGTTGTCCGGCGTCACATCTGGGCTGGGTGCCTCATCTCGATTGGTCTCGAAATACAGTTTGCCAGTCACGCTTGGGGTGCCGTGTTCGCCCCATCCGGGCAGGTTCAGGATAATCCCGTTGTGGATGCTTTCTTGTCCAGATTCGCCGATCAGTTCGTTCATGAACCGACTGACCTGGCGTGTGTTTCGAGACACCTCGGACATGCCTTTCTTGGCGGCATCGAGCTCCTCCAGGACCACCATGGGCAGGAAGATGTCGTGTTCCATGAACCGGAACAGGGCCGTGGGGTCATGCATCAGCACGTTGGTGTCCAGCACGTAGATCCGCTTGTTTTGGGTCATTGAGCGAGTGTCCTGGCCTTTTCCAACACCTCCTCAACGTGCCCCTTGACCTTAACCTTGCGCCAGGCTTCGGCCAGGGTGCCATTGCGATCAATCAGAAAGGTGCTGCGTTCGATGCCCATATAGGTTTTGCCATACAGCTTCTTTTCCTTGATGACATCAAACAGTGTGCACAGTGTTTCCTCCGGATCGGAGATCAGGTCGAAGGGAAAGTCATGTTTGGCGATAAAATTCTGGTGGGTTCTCAAGCTGTCTCTGGAGATGCCATAGATCACCGTTTTGGCCGCCTTGAATTCCGTGATTCTAGCGCGAAAGTCCTGGCCTTCCTGGGTGCATCCTGGGGTATGATCCTTGGGGTAGAAATACAGCACGATCTGCTGACCGCGGTGATCACTGAGAGAGAGTGTTCTGTCAGGCGTGGCCTGAGCAGTGAAGTCTTCGACAGTCTGTCCAACTGTGACCATAGGAGAGGGTTTCCGGTGGTTCGACGTAAATTCATTATCAAGTGATTGCGAAAATTTAACAACACTCACGGAGTGATTATTTATAATTGCCTGGCAGGGACATTCGGTGCCTGTATGGGTGCAACGAGAACTTTTCAAAGGAGTCCGCGATGATTTTACAGGGCAGCATAGTCGCCTTGGTGACCCCGATGCTGGCAGACGGTCGGATCGATGAGGCCAGTGTCCGCTCTCTGATCGATCTGCACCTGGTCTCCGGTACCGATGGTCTTGTCATAGGTGGGACTACCGGCGAAGGCGCTGGTCTGTTTCGCGATGAAATCATCTCGCTGTGGCAGTTGACTGTCGAGCAGGTGGGCGGCAGTATTCCGGTCATTGCGGGCATTGGATCTCCGTCCACCGCCGTTCAGATTCAGCAGCTCGATGATGCGATGGATGCCGGAGTCGACGGTATTCTGGCGGTGACACCATATTATTTTCGCACCACACAATCCGGTCTGACGCGCCATTTCGACCAGATTGCTCGGCGAAGCGAACTGCCGATCATTCTGTACAACGTGCCATCGCGCACCGGTAATGACTTGCTGCCAGACGCGGTAATTCAGCTAAGTGAGCACGAGCAAGTGGTTGCCATCAAGGAAGCCTGCGGTGATCCGGCCCGTATTCGTGAACTGTGCCAACGACTGCCCGAATCATTCAGTGTACTAGGTGGAGATGATGCGACCGCCTGTCAGGCGGTGTTCGACGGTGCACAGGGCGTGATCTCAGTGAGCGCGAATGTGGCTCCTTCTGCCATGCAACAGATGATCAGTCTGGCGCGACAAGGGCAGCATGAACATGCCCGGGCGCTTGATAAAACACTTCAAAACCTCCATCATCTGCTGGCTCAGGAACCGAATCCGATACCAGTCAAGGCCGCGCTGGCGATGCTGGGTCTCATTCCTGATGGCCTTCGCCTGCCGCTGGTGAGTGCCTCGGACGCCCTGACCGAGTCACTCAGGCAGTTTCTGGACGGCGATGGCCGGTCCCTGACAATTCATCCGTAACAGAACCCGGAAAATACATGCCCATGACTACATACTGCATCAGGCTCATGTCGATCGCGCTCTCATTGGCGCTGCTGAGTGCCTGTGGCTTTGTTGAGAAACGCGATGACTATGAACGCGTCGAGAACGTGGCCCCTCTGACCGTTCCATCCGACCTGGACACTCCAAACAGCAATAGCCAGCTGAGGGTGCCCGAAGTGCCCTCCTCAGGGCAGCCTGTCAGCGACCGACCTCGATCGATTGACCTTCAGTCACAGCGCCGCGACCCGGATTCAACCGATTCCAGGCGTATTCAGTGGCAGGATGGTCAGCCCGTCCTTCGCTTACGACAGGATATTGATGAGAGTTTCACATCGGTTTTTGCGGCACTTGGAGAGCTGAATGTCGATGTTCAGGAAGAAGACCGTGATGGGGCAACGATTCTGATCAATTACATTGATGAGTATGCGCGCAGCAACCGTCCCGGTGTGATGTCACGCTGGTTTCTCAGGCGCAAGGGGCCTGAAGATCAGAGTGGAGATTACAGGTTGTCACTGTTTGTCGAGGACCAGGCGACGGGGCTGGTGGTGACGGTGGATGATGGTAATCCTGCGGAAGCGGGGATTGCCGAGCGAATTCTGTTGGAGATCGATCGCGAACTGAAGTGACGCTGGCCCCAGAAACCCATGTCTGCCTTGATAGAACCTACTCTCGTTCCAGCAGATTGCGCTTGTCCTTGACGTCGTCCCACTGGGCGGCGTCGTCGGGAGCATCCTTGCGCTCGGTGATCACCGGCCATGATTCTGACAGCTCACGATTGATCTCTATGAATGCTTCCTGTTCTTTGGGCAGGTCATCTTCGGGGTAGATGGCTTGTACCGGACACTCGGGTTCACACAAGGTGCAATCAATGCATTCTTCCGGGTCAATCACCAGAAAGTTGGGGCCCTCATGGAAGCAGTCTACTGGGCAGACTTCGACACAATCGGTATATTTGCACTTGATGCAGGCTTCGGTGACAACAAAGGTCATTCGGTTCTCCAGGCCAGGTGTGGGGCGGACAGGCTTGTTTCCACGGATATCCGGCTGATATCATGCGGCAACATGCCATTTTAGGTTCTGTCTCGCAGGAGTTCAATCCGATTATAGTTCTACACCCGCGCAATGATGATCACTTTCAACCCTCCCCGCGTCAGCCCAGTCGATGTGGCCGGCTTGGTGCAAGGACAGCCTCATGACTCAGCCGTCAGATGACTCGCGTCAACGCATCGCTCAGAGCGATCACGGAATCAAGGCGGGACAAATCCCGCATTCGGTCAGAACCATCATTGAAGAACTGCAGCAGGCAGGCTACGAAGCCTATGCTGTGGGTGGTTGTATCCGTGATCTGGTTGCCGGTCTGGAACCGAAGGATTTCGATGTGGCAACCTCAGCCACTCCGGAGCAGACCAAGCAGGTCTTTCGTCGCTGTCGACTCATTGGCCGTCGATTCAGGCTGGCTCATGTCAGAATTGGTCGTGATCTGATCGAAGTAGCGACCTTCCGCGGCAACAGTGAAGATGACACCAGCACCTCTCAGCAGACCAATGAGGGCCGCATCCTCAGAGACAATGTCTATGGCTCAGTCGATGAGGATGCGCATCGGCGCGACTTCACGGTCAATGCGCTGTTTCTCGATATGAGGGACATGAGCATTATCGATTACGTGGGTGGCTATGAGGACCTCACCAATCGAACCATCCGCATGATCGGTGATCCAGAGGTGCGCTACCATGAAGACGCGGTTCGCATGATCCGCGCGCTTCGATTTTCAGCCAAACTCGGATTCGGTATCGAAGCGGCTACGCTGGAGCCTATCTCCAGATTGGGGCATCTGTTCGATCTGATTCCTCCAGCCCGTTTGTTTGATGAATCACTGAAATTGTTCATGTCCGGTCATGCCATGCTCAGTTTTGATCTGCTGATAGAGCATGGTTTGATGCCTCATCTGTTTCCTGAATTGATGCAGATTCTGGAGACCAATACAGAAGCTCCAATCTGGCACATGATCGAACAGGCCATGGAGAACACTGACGAGCGGATTGCCCAGGGCAAGCCAGTCACTCCCGCCTTCCTGTTTGCCACCCTGTTGTGGCCCGTGATGACCGAGCGACTGGAGGAAATCACCCAGCATCCCAAGCATGCCAGCAGACCATTCATCGAACAGCAAAGTCAGGCGATTGAAGACACATTCCGGGCTCAGTGCAAGCGAATCGCCGTTCCGCGTCGCTATAGTGCGGTTGCTGCCGAAATCTGGCAGATGCAGTCCCGATTCGTTGCCCGGAAGGGGAAGCGGGCCTGGCGCCTGTTGCAGCATCAGCGTTTTCGTGCGGCCTATGATTTTCTGCTGCTGACCGTCATTCCCTTGCCAGAACGTGAGCAGGATGCCGTGTTCTGGACCGAGATTCAGGAGCTGGAGTACGAGCAGGTGCGTGATTACTTCGCCGCAGGAAAGCAATCCACCGCCTCGGATGACTGATAAGGTTGAATGCGTGTGGGTCGGGATGGGCAGCAATCAATCCTATCCAGTCAGGCAAGTCCTTCGGGCGGCGAGTCGATTGTCATTGCTGGACGGGGTAGACGCGTACCAGATTTCCTCGCTATATCGAAGTGCTGTCTGGGGTGGGATTTCTCAGCCGGATTACATCAATGCAGTGATTCAGTTATCCGGTCGGTTCGAGCTAGGACTGCTGATGGATCAATTGTTCGAGATTGAACAGGCTGCCGGTCGAGTTCGTGGTGATCAGCAATGGGCCGCCCGAACACTGGATCTGGATCTGCTAATCTGCGATCAGCTAATTATCGACACCGAGGCGCTGATTATTCCCCACCCGAGGTTGCATCAACGTAACTTTGTCCTGCGTCCCCTGGCTGAATTCTGGCCAGATCTCATCGTGCCTCAACGGGGCCCGATTCATGAATTGCTTCAGGCTTCTCAGGACGACGGCGTTGCCGAGCGATTGAATCAGGTTCAAATCAATCTTCTACGACAGGTCGAGAGTCTGGGTCCAGAGCTTGTTGCATAAAAGCAACGGTGGGTGATAAACAACAACTCATCACAAAAGTGTTGGATTTACGCATCATCGTGTGCTATTGTTACCACAGTTCTCGAAATTAGATCGAGCCAATCGAACTAAATGAGAGACAGGGCGCAAGTTTTTTTAAAGTAATCGTCACTCCGATTCTGCCCCCTCCGCGCAAGCAGAGGGGGCGTATTTTTTTGTGCCATGTAAATTCATTCGTTTGAACCCCCGACACTCACTCACCTCGACAATTGCTGCTGGTCGTCATTATTGTCACAATGGCAGTCATGCTATCTGATCCGGGCAGTCCATGAGTAACGCACCGCTACTGACACTGATTCAACAGCTGTTTGACCAACAAGGGTCGACGCCTGAGCGGATCGACGACCTGATCACTCGTGAGCCCAATCGTTTGAATGCGCTGGATATCAGCTGCGATCAGCTGCGGGTCAATCTGTCCCGGAATACTCTGCCACTTGACGCCATCGGTTCGTTGGCTGAGGCCATCGCAGGCTCGGATCTGAATCATCGGCGTGAGTGCCTGATGGCCGGGACACTGTCCAATACAAGCGAGCAGCGCCCGGTTCAGCACGTCCTGCTGAGGGCGACTGAATCACATCCGGATTCCATGCGCGCCGACACGCTGAACCAGGTTGCTCGTGCTCTCAATCAGTTGCACGCCGATCAAGTCAAGACATTGCTTGTGGTCGGGATTGGTGGCTCCTCGACAGGGCCGCAACTGGTGATGGAGGCTCTGGGTCGTTCGCCGCACAACTCGATCGACTGCCATCTGATTGACAATCTGGATGCCCATCATCTGCATGCCTTGCTCGAGACGCTTGATTCGGATCACCTCAGAGTGTGTCTGGTATCGAAGTCCTTCAGCACACAGGAAACCTTGATGAATGCCCGGTTGATCGCAGACTGGCTGAGTTCGCAACAACTCACACAAACCATTGCCGCGAAGTTCATGGCCGTGACCTCAAAACCGGAACTTGCAGAAGCATTTGGGATTGAGCTGGCGCGGATTTTTCCCATGGCTCAGGGTGTTGGTGGACGATTCTCACTCTGGTCGACGGTGGGTCTGCCCATTGCAGCTTATTGTGGCCTGCCAGACTTTACCGAGTTACTCGATGGCGCTGAAGCCATGGATCGGCATTTTCATCACACTCCCTGGGAACGCAACATCCCGGTTTTGATGGCGCTGATCGGGGTCTGGTATCGCCATCCGTTGGCCAGTCCGGCCTGGGCAGTTGCCGCCTATGATGATCGCTTGTCCTCACTGGTGCCGTGGTTGCAGCAACTGGACATGGAAAGCAACGGCAAGCGGGTCAGTGAGACCGGTGAACTGGTGCCGCATCAAACTGGGCCGATCTGTTTCGGAGGAGTCGGAACCGGCGCTCAGCACGCATTTTTTCAATGGCTGCATCAGGGCACGACCCCCGTTCCGGTTGATTTCATCGGCGTGCGTCAGCCCGATCATCCCCATCTTGATCAGCATCGAGTGCTGTTGATGAATCTGTTGGCTCAGTCCGAAGCGCTGATGATGGGTCAGTCAGTGCCGCATGATGATTCATCAGACGGCCTTCACCGGGAATATCCGGGCAATCGGCCATCCAATCTGGTCTTTCTCGAATCGATGAGTCCTCGTGCGGTGGGAAATCTGTTGGCCATGTATGAGCACAAGATCACCATGCAGGGCTGGCTGTGGTCCATCAACTCCTTTGATCAATGGGGGGTTGAGCTGGGCAAGTCCGTGTGTCGGAAACTGATGGGCGAGTCGTCGGGTAGCGAGGATGTGTTGACCCGGGTCATGCAGGACTGGCTTGATCCAGCGAACCTCTGAACACCTCATGAACGGCTGCCTTGAGCGTCAATTATGCCCACTCTACGTTGCAGGAACTGAGCCATAGCAGCACTATGTTTCAGTTCCTGCGCCTTGATTGGACGCATTTGCCATCACAATTCAATCCGCTCAAGACTTGTTCAGAGACTCCCTGGCAGCCTCTCGGATTTTCTGCAGTAGATCACGTTCAGTCCGACAGCCTGCTAGGCTTTGATTGAGGCTGCTGATGTCTGGCGCTCAAGCGCCCAGTCGACATGTTCGCGGACCATGTCACTGACCTGCTCTCGTCGCTGCCTCAGTGCGTCGATGAAGACCTGATCTCCAGGTGGGGCATTGCCCATCGCCACGGCGATATTTCGCAACCAGCACTCATGGCCAATGCGGCGGATGGCCATGCCCTCGGTTCGTGACAGAAACTCTGATTCAGACCAGCCAAACAGGTCGATCAGGTCCGGCGCATCGAGTTGATGACGAATGGCGAAATCCGGCTCCACGGTCGGTCGGGCAAACTTGTTCCATGGGCAGACCAGTTGGCAGTCATCGCAGCCATAGATGCGGTTGCCAACCAGCGGTCGCAGGTTTTTTGGAATGGCGTCGCGCAGTTCAATCGTCAGATAAGAAATACAGCGTCGCGCATCGACTTGATAAGGCCCGACGATGGCGTCGGTCGGACACGCGCTGATGCAACTGCTGCAGGAACCGCAGTGATTGGATGCCGGAGTATCAATGGGTAGCGGCAGATTGGTGTAGATTTCACCGAGAAAAAACCACGAGCCGGCCTGGCTGTTGATCAGATTGGTGTGCTTTCCGATCCAGCCCAATCCCGCCTTTTCGGCCAGTGCTTTCTCCAGCACCGGCGCGCTGTCGGTAAATGCCCGGAAACCGTGGTTGTCCGCAACCTCGCTGATCTGATCGGCCAGTTTTGCCAGACGTGATCGGAGTACTTTGTGATAATCACGGCCCAGTGCATAGCGCGAGATGAAGCCCTTCTCCGAGTTGTTCATGATGTCCCAGGAATCGGCAGCCTGCTCGGGTTCGTAATCGAAGCGAGCGCTGATTACCCGAATGGTCCCTGGAACGAGTTCATCCGGGCGGCTGCGTCGGGTGCCGTGGCGGGACATATACGCCATCTCGCCAGCAAATTCTCGCTCCAGCCAGTGGTTCAGCCAGGATTCGTGCTGCGCGAGGTCGCAGTCGGTGACCCCTACCTGCTGGAACCCCAACTCGCTTCCCCAGCGTCTGATTTGTTGGTTTAGTGCGTTATAATCCATGCCACGCTGCTTTGAGGCCAATGGCCGAACCCTATCACGCATGTCAACAATCGGACAGCCTTCCACCTTGCTCACCGCTCGACAATCTCGGGCTCTGGATCGTCATGCCATTGATTCGCTCGGTATCAATGGCTTCGGACTGATGCAGCGGGCAGCCGCTGGTTGTTATCAGTCACTTCGAAAGCATTGGCCGCAGGCGAAGGCTGTGATCGTGGTCTGCGGTGCCGGCAACAACGCCGGTGATGGCCTGGTGATCGCTGCTCTTGCGCAGGCCGATGGTCTGTTGGTTCATCTGATCACCGCCATGGATCCACATCGACTGACTGGCGATGCGTCTAAAGCCTGGGCGCAGTATCAATCATCCGCTGGCGAGCCACCAATGAGCCTGTCACAAGGCCTGTCCTGTCTGGCCGATCCGCCGCTTGAGGCGGTTGTTGTCGATGCTCTGTTCGGGACGGGGCTGGATCGACCGGTTGAGGGCGATTACGCGCAGCTCATCGATGCCATAGACTCAAGTTCACTGCCGGTGTTGTCGGTGGATATTCCTTCGGGCTTGAATGCCGATACAGGGCGTGTGATGGGGGCTGCCGTAACCGCTGATGTCACTGTGACACTCATTGCGGGGAAACGAGGTCTGTACACTGCAGATGGTTCTGCACACTGTGGGGCCATCATTCTCGATGATCTGGATGTGGCGCTGTGGCTCAGTCCTGAGGATGATCAGACAGTCAGTCGCTCGAGCGCGATTGATCTGGTCAAACATCTGCTACCCCGTTATGCCGATACGCACAAATCATCACATGGTTCTGTTGCAGTCCTGGGCGGCTCACCAGGGATGCAAGGGGCCGGATTGTTGACGTCTCATGCCTGTCTTCGCAGTGGCGCCGGCATGGTAGCAATGTCTCTGCGGTCTGATCAGTCCGATGCCTACGCCAGTCATTTGCCTGAGTTAATGACTCGCCTGATTGACGATGACAAGGCCTTGCTGGCGCTGCTCGAATGGTCGAGCGTGATCGCTATTGGACCCGGTATGGGGCTGGACGAGCGGGCCTCTCATTGGCTGGACCTAGCCTGCGGTACGTGTTTGCCCATGGTCATCGATGCCGATGCGTTGACGCTGCTGGCATTGTCACAGCGCCCGTTGAAAAATGCGGTGCTGACGCCTCACCCCGGTGAGGCAGCGCGTTTGCTGGACGTGTCAGTCATCGACATTCAAAGTGATCGTTACGCGGCAGACCAGGCGATTGCCGACCAATACCAGTCGGTCTGCGTGCTCAAGGGGGCAGGGACGGTCACCGCCTCACAAACTGCTGGCCTGTGGGTCTGCTCCCAGGGCAACCCGGCCATGGCCACAGCAGGAATGGGCGACGTGCTGGCAGGCGTTATTGCGGCACTGTTGGCGCAGGGGCTCAGTGGTCCAGATGCTGCTGTCTGCGGGGTTCAGGCCCATGCCATGGCCGGCGACCGTGCGGCCCATGGCGACACGCGAGGCCTGCTGGCCAGTGATGTCATAGATTGTCTGAGAGAGGTGCTTAACCCGTGACGCACGAGTGTCCTGACGATGCCTCAATGCAAGCATTGGGTGCACGCTTTGCCGAATCCTTCAAGCCCGGTGAACTGATCTGTTTTTCAGGTGATCTGGGCGCGGGCAAAACCACACTAATTCGAGCATGCCTGCGAGCCATGGGGCATCAGGGGCGCATTCCGAGCCCGAGTTACGCGCTGATGGAACTCTATCCGTTTGAGGGGTTTCGGGTCTGTCATCTGGACCTGTATCGTCTCGCTGACCCCGAAGAACTGGAATATCTGGGCTTTCGAGACCTGCTCGATCCGGACACTTTGGTGTTGGTGGAATGGCCCGAAAAAGCACCCGCGCTGCTGGAGCAGGCAGATCGAATTGTGCGGATCGATTTTTCCGGCTCGGGACGACAGGTGAAAATCGACCAGCGGAAAGCATGACTTATTTCATAATTATCAGATAGATAAACCACTAAACTTGATGTTTTACTTGAAATGACGGGCTGATTGCAGTATTGGTATCAGCTAGACCATCTCAACGGTTCGAGCCGTGCTGCGACTGATCAAGACATTCAAACCTGTTCTGCTGTGGTCAGCATTGTTGCTGTCAGCGGGCGCTCATGCCTCGCAGATTGGTGGTTTGCGTATCTGGGATGGCCCTGACAAGACCCGTGCCGTGATCGATTTGAGTGCACCGGTCGAATATAAACTGTTTATCCTGACCTCGCCAGATCGGGTCGTGATCGATCTTGAAAACACCACGTTGGACGACAACGCCGAGATGCCCGACTTGGTTGATGGTCGCCTCTCTGGCATTCGCTCCGGGCAACGTGATGACATTGGTACACGGATCGTTCTCGATCTCAGCCGTCCGGCCAAACCCAGTAGTTTTCTGCTCAAGCCGGTCGGTGAATACGGTCATCGTCTGGTCATTGATCTGGTCGACGAAATTACCAACTTGCCGATCGAGGCGCCCATCCGCAAGGCCAGCGAGTCCGAGCGTGACATTATTGTCGCCATCGATGCAGGCCATGGGGGCGAGGATCCCGGAGCGATTGGCGGCAAGGGTACCTATGAAAAAGATGTAGTGCTCAAGGTCTCCAAGCTGCTGAAGGTAGAAATTGACGAGATGGAAGGATACAAGGCGATACTGGTCCGCAGCGGCGACTATTATTTGCCTCACCAGCAACGCATGGACAAAGCCCGCGAGCAGCGTGCCGATCTGTTTATCTCGATTCACGCTGATGGCTTTCCTGACAAGCGGGCTCGCGGTACCTCAGTTTTTGTGCTCACGCACCGCCGGGCCAGTTCCGAAGCAGCCAAGTGGCTGGCAGATCGGAACAACCGCTCCGACCTGGTGGGCGGCGTGACACTGGACGACAAGGATGACACGCTGGCCATGGTGCTGCTGGATTTGTCACAAAGCGCGAGCATGAAGGCCAGTACCGACGCAGGCACCCGCGTTCATGAGTCCATTTCATCAGTGAGCCGGACTCACAAGAAACAGCTTGAGCGCGCTTCAATGATTGTGCTGACCTCACCGGATATTCCCTCGATCCTGGTCGAAACCGGTTTTATTACCAACCCTGACGAGGAAAAGATGCTCAATACCAAGGCCTATCGGCGCAAGCTGGCCAAGGCAATAGCGGGTGGTGTCGAGTCCTTCTTTCAAAACAACCCGCCTGCGGGGACCTGGGTGGCATTACGCAGCAGTAGCAGCAAGTCGCACGTGGTCTCGCGTGGCGAAACGCTCAGCGGCATCGCCTATCGTTACGATGTGGCTCTGACTGCGCTTAAGGACGTGAATAATCTGTCCAATGATCGGGTTCTGGTCGGATCTGTCCTGAGACTGCCTTCGTCCAACCCCTGAGTGAATTGATACGGATCCAGTTCTGCCCGACCTTCAGGGTCCATTTTGTTCAAGCCTTGCTTGTCAGTCGCCGATGCGCATAGGACAATATGCCATGCCGATCAGAATTCTTCCCTCTCAACTCATCAGTCAGATTGCCGCTGGTGAGGTGATTGAACGTCCCGCTTCCATCGTCAAGGAACTGCTGGAAAACAGTCTGGATTCCGGAGCAACCGAGATTGATATCGATGTCGATCAGGGCGGCATCGGACGGATTCGTATTCGCGACAACGGTTCGGGCATGAGCCGCGAAGACCTGATGCAGTCAGTGCATCGACACGCCACCAGCAAGATCAGCAGCTTTGACGATCTGGTCCAGATTCGAAGCATGGGGTTTCGAGGTGAAGCGCTACCCAGTATTGCCTCGGTGAGCC
>QIKT01000127.1 GCA_003233095.1 Oceanospirillales bacterium
AACAGCATCTTCCTGGTGATGGACCTGCTGATCCTGCTGAGGATCTTTTTTGCGCTGTGTATCAAGATCGTTGCTGCGGTGTTATTACCGAGTTTTCGCACCTGGATGATGCTGTTCTGTCATTGGCAAAGGCGGTCGGCTGACCGAGCTGTATTATCGCAAATGCCCGCAACCTGACTTACTGAGCAGACTCTACATAGCGGTGCTATTCGCCTCAAAAGATCGAAAAACCTGACTCAAATCGACTGTTCCTCGCAACGACCCGTTAAGTCCGACAGACTGCTAGAACAGAGCCCGGCTGACAGGCCTCATTATCGCTGGCTGGCAGGCCCGTCATCCGGCCCATGCCCTCGACGACCAAGGTGGTATGCTATTGCCAGTTTCAACCTTGCGACGGACCCGAACATGAACCGACATTGGATACTACTCCCCCTGGTCACCAGCCTCAACATGGCGGCACTGGCCGATCATCACCCCAGTGCTGACACCTCATCCATGGACGACCCTTATCTATGGCTGGAAGATGTGGATTCGGACCGTTCGCTGGATTTTGTCAAAGGCCTGAACAACGATACAGCCCAGCAGCTGAAGAAGTCTCGCCTGTACAAGTCACTGCATGAGGACGCGCTGTCAGTGCTCGATTCCGACTCGCGAATCCCCCAAGTCAATTATCAGGGTAGCTATCTGTACAACTACTGGCGCGACCAGAGCAACCCTCGCGGGGTGTACCGCCGCACAACGACTGATGAATTCCGCAAGGCCGAACCGGACTGGGAAACCATCCTGGACATGGACGCCTTCAATGAAGGCACCGACAAGAATTGGGTATTCAAAGGCATGAGCTGCCTGTCCCCTGACTACGTGAAATGTCTGGCGCAGATGTCACCCGGTGGCGGCGATGCGATCGAAATTCGCGAGTTCGACATGAACAGCAAATCGTTCATCGAGGACGGCTTCACCTTACCCGTCGCGAAAACCCAGGCCAGCTGGCGCGATGAGAACAGCTTGTATGTCGGCACCGATTTTGGTGAGGATAGCCTGACCACCTCGGGCTACCCGCGCATCGTCAAACTGTGGCAGCGCGGCACCGACCTGAGCGAGGCAACAACCCTGCATGAAGGCGACACAAAATCAGTCTCCGTCAGTGCGTTTCGCATGCGCGACGACGCCGGTGACATTGACCTGATTTACGAAGGCACCTCGTTCTGGACCACGGACATATACCAGTGGCTCGACGGCAAGATGCACAAGCTGCAGATTCCGGATAGCGCATCGATGTCCGGCTATTTTCAAGGTCGACTGCTGATGTCACTGAAACAGGACTGGTCGGTCGACGGTAGTGATTATCCGGCCGGAGCTGTTCTGATTGCCGACCCTTCTCGTCTGCGCGGCGAATCGGGCAAGATCGAAATGTTGGTCAAGCCCGACGAGCGGACCGTGATTGAGTCAGTGACCACCTCCAAACAGGGCATCCTGGTAACCTTGCTCAAAGACGTGGTCGGCGAACTCAAGCGCTATGAGCCCGATGACGATGGTGGCTGGATCATCCGCGATATTCCGTTTCCGGCCAATGGGGCAATCAACGTCATCAGCATTGACGAGGAGACCGGTAACTTCTTCGCCAACTATCAGTCGTTCATCACTCCACCGACGTTGTATCAAGTCAACGGCCCGGACTGGCGACCCGTATCGGTCAAGAACCAGGCCGAGAGTTTCGATGCCGATCAGTACACCGTCCGTCAGTACTTCGCCATTTCCGAGGACGGCACCAAAGTCCCCTACTTCGTGGTCATGAACAAAGACACCGAGTTTAATGGCAGCAACCCGACCCACATCTTCTCCTATGGGGGTTTCCGCAACTCGCTGACACCCTCGTATTCGGGCTCATACGAAAATCTGTATGGCGCCTATGGCAAGCTGTGGCTGGATCGGGGTGGCGTGTTTGTCTCGGCCAGCATTCGCGGCGGTGGCGAGTACGGACCGGCTTGGCATCAGGCGGCACTACTGAAAAACAAGCACAAGTCCTATGAGGATTTCGAAGCAGTGGCCATGGACCTGATCGAACGCCGTATCACCTCGCCAAAACACCTAGGAATCGAAGGTCGTTCCAACGGTGGCCTGCTGGTCGGTGCCACCATGACGCGTCGCCCTGACCTGTATGGCGCCGTGATCTGTGGCGTGCCTCTGCTGGACATGAAGCGTTATCACAAGCTTTTGGCTGGCGCGAGCTGGATGGCCGAATTCGGCAACCCGGATGATGCGGACATGTGGGACTACATCAAGACCTACTCGCCCTATCAGAACCTCAAGCCCGACACCGAGTATCCAGCCACGTTCTTTTATACCTCAACCCGCGATGACCGCGTCCATCCTGGCCATGCGCGAAAGATGGCAGCCAGAATGCAGGAGTATGGCTATCCGGTCTGGTATTACGAGAATCTGGAAGGCGGTCACGGCGGCTCCTCCACCAACGAACAACTGGCCACACGGCTGGCCCTGTCCTATGCGCACCTGTGGAAGCACCTGAAGTAGCCCGATGCTGATGAACTGAAGAAGGCCTGATTCGTCAGGCTTTTTTTAGGGTTCAAGTGTTGGGTCGGCCTGATGACACTCGGCGATGACTCAACTGCGCTCGGGGAACAGGATGGAGCACATGCAGAACTGTCATTCCAGCATGCGCCGGGATGACGGATCAGGCCGGGAGTTCTTGTTGAACTCAGTGACCTGATCAGCTCGGAACGTCGGGTTTGATTGCTTTCCCCTGGTTCTTTTCACGTGAATGTGCGATGAACCTGTTTGCCTCACCTCAGGCTATATCATGACCGGTTTCACCTGCATTCGTGAGCAGATTGACTATACTGATGCTCTGGCGACACTGCCTGAAACTCGATGGAGCAACCCCATGAACTGGCTGGCCCTGATCTCCCTGCTGCTGATACTCGGTAGCCTCAGTTACTTCCGAGCGTCCCTGGTGATCTGGGTCATCGGCCTGATCGCTACCTTGGTGGCTCTGTTTTATCTTGATATCTGCTGGTGGTTGATCGCTCCGACGTTGACCCTGGCCACGATCCTCCTGGTGCTGTTCAGCCCGCTGCGCAAACGCTACATCTCCGAACCGCTGTTTATCTGGTTCAAGAAGGCCTTGCCGAATCTGTCCGACACCGAACAACAGGCACTGGATGCCGGTACCGTCTGGTGGGACGCAGAACTGTTCAGCGGCAAGCCCAACTGGAAGCGACTGCTCGATACACCAGCGCCATCACTGAGCGATGAAGAGCAGGCCTTTCTGGACGGGCCCGTCGAGGATTTGATGGAGATGCTCGATACCTGGCAAATCAGCCAGGACATGGACATGCCCGAAGCCGTCTGGCAGTTCCTCAAGGACGAGCGCTTCTTCAGCATGATTATTCCAAAGCAGTATGGCGGTCTGGAATTCTCAGGTCTGGCCAATTCGGCCATCGTCATGAAGATCGCCAGTCGAAACATTGCCTGTGCGGTGACCGTCATGGTGCCCAATTCACTCGGCCCCGGCGAACTGCTGACCCACTACGGCACCGAAGAACAGAAAGATTACTACTTGCCGAGGTTGGCCGATGGTCGGGAAATCCCGTGTTTCGGTCTGACCGGACCAATGGCGGGTTCCGATGCTGGTTCCATTCCCGATACGGGCGTCATCTGCAAAGGTCACTGGGAAGGTGAGGAAGTCCTGGGCCTTCGCCTGAACTGGAACAAACGCTACATCACGCTGGCGCCGGTCGCCAGTCTTGTCGGTCTGGCCTTCAAGGTCGAAGACCCCGATCACCTGCTGGGTGAGACCGAACACCTGGGCATTACCTGTGCGCTGATTCCATCTGACCTTCCGGGCATTACCATCGGGCGCCGTCACTTGCCCAGTTCAGCCGCGTTCATGAACGGTCCCATTCTGGGCAAGGATGTGTTTGTGCCGCTGGACCATATTATTGGCGGCACAGAGCAGATCGGCCAGGGCTGGAGCATGCTGGTACAGAGTCTAGCCGCGGGCCGAGCCATCTCCTTGCCAGCACTGGGGACTGCCGGAGGCAAGTTTGCCTGTCTGACCACCAGCGCCTACGCTCGAATTCGCCGCCAGTTCAAGATGCCGATTGCCTATTTCGAAGGCGTCGAAGAAGTGATCGCTCGCATGGGCGGCATGACCTACCGCATGGATGCCGCGCGCCAGTTGACCCTGGTGGCCCTGAAGATCGGTGAGCGACCCAGCGTGCTGACCGCAATCGTCAAATACCATCTGACCGAAGGTAACCGGCTGATCATCAATGACGCCATGGACGTGCATGCCGGCAAGGGCATCATTCAAGGCCCCAACAATTACCTGAACCTGATGTATCAGACCATCCCGATTGCCATCACGGTCGAGGGCGCCAACATCCTGACCCGTACCATGATCATCTTTGGCCAGGGTGCCATCCGTGCCCATCCCTATCTGCTGCAGGAAATGCAGGCGGTCGGCATGACTGATGAGAAAGCGGCACGCAAGAGTTTCGACACGGCCCTGTTCGGTCACATCGGCTTTACCATCAGCAATGTGGTGCGATCACTGGTCATGGGCATCACCGGTGCCCGACTGGTTCGGTCTCCGGTCAAAGATGAGACCGCCCATTACTATCGACAACTGACGCGCATGAGTACCGTGTTCGCACTGGTCAGCGATCTGATCCTGCTGGTGCTGGGCGGCGCCTTCAAGTTTCGTGAAAAGATTTCCGGACGACTGGCCGACATTCTCTCTCACCTGTACATGGCATCGGCAGTGCTCAAACACTACCGGGATCAGGGTCAGCACATCGAGGATTTGCCGCTGGTGCACTGGTCCATCCGCGACAGCCTGTTCATCATCCAGAACCGCCTGATCAATGTGCTGCGCAATTTTCCGATTCCGTGGGTCGGCCGCCTGATCCGACGGGCGATCTTCCCACTGGGCATGCCCTACCGTGAGCCACGGGATTATCTGGGCAAGCGAGTGGCACGATTGATGATCAGCGACAGCCCCACTCGCGACCGATTGGTTGCCGGCATCCATCAATCACAGGCCGACGACGCTTCGGGCCTGGTCAACCAGGCATTTACTGCCGTACTTGTGGCCGCTCCCGCAGAAAAGAAGATCAAGGCCCAGTACAATCAGGTGGTCAGCATCGTCAATTACCCGGAGCTGATCGAACGCGGACTGTCCGATGGGGTGATCAACGAGACCGAAGCCGATCAGATTCGCATCGCACAGCAATTGAGTCACCGGGTCATCAGCGTGGATGATTTTGCCCGGGAGGAGATCGAGGCACAGAATGCACAACCCTGAACACTACAGCCCCTGGCAACACACAATCCACAGGCAATTGCGGCGCGCCACAGCAGCGACACTGCTCGTTGTCGGCGTTACCTCCGGCGCGTTCGCGCAGAGTGACGACCCGGCGGCTGCTCTGGACGTCACCAGCGAACGCCAGCGAGCCCTGCTAGAGGAAAATCAGCTCCTGACCAAGCAGAAACAGGCCTTGACCCTGACCATCGAGACCCTGCAGGAACATCAGGCTCAGCTGGATCTGGAAAGACAACAGCTGGTCGACGAACGAACGCGACTGGAACAACAAATGGCTGCAGCAGCCAGCAACACACCGCCGTTCGAGATACAGTGGCAAGCGACTCCCGAGTATCCATCCGAGGCCGCATCGAGCGGGCTAGAAGGCTTCGTTGATCTGGAATTCAGTCTGGCTGCCGATGGCACTATCGGCGACATTCGGGTAATTGATTCAAATCCGAGTGCCGTCTTCGATCATGCAGCCATCGATGCGGTCAGCCAATGGATCATTGACAACCACAGCGAGCAGACCATCACCTTGCAGAAACGGATCGAGTTTCAGGTCGACTGAATCGAACTCACCACCGACAATCAGATTGTTGGCAGTTTCGATTCCGCGTGTAAACATAGAGTTGTTTACAGCTGTAATCGAAATTCATGGCTCAACAGATACTCGATACCACCCCCATCACCGACGCCGAAACGGTCGTGCTCGAAGCCCTCTGGCAACGCGCCCCATTGTCGGCCCGGCAAATCCATGACCCGATCACCGATCAGGATTGGTCGCTGGCGACCGTCAAAACCCTGATCAATCGACTGTTCCTCGTGACGACCCGTTAAGCCCGACAGGCTGCTAGAGCAGCATCATTGACCGATGCGATCGCCCCGATGACAGACACAGTGGGCTCTATCGCAATGCCCACGGTCACCTAGTCGACAACCATTCACGTGGACCCATGGATGATGGCATTGCTTTGCTGGCTTCCAATCGCCGTCTGGTTGCTGATTCGTCTGGAACCGAATTACCGACGCGTGGTGGTCAGCGAGTTCTTTGAACAGCGTTTCAACCCAAAGCAGCAAGAACATCTGCTGGCTCAATCCAATGATTCACATCGCTTCAAGCCGGTTCATCCGCGATCAGGAAATGTCCTGTGATGAGCCAGTACTTCAATCACGTTCAAGCGATGAATGCATCGCCTATGCTCGCCTTCTGGGCGAAGGCAGAGTGGCTGCCGATGCAGGCAGGCTGAGATCAGAAGTCTCTGTAGCAACCACCGCCCCAGTGCGCCTGGCTGCGCTCAAGGTGGATCGGAAACAGAACCAGGTCGAGGTCCTTTCACAAGCACCGCCAAAATACCCCGGCGCTGCCGCCATCGCACGCGTCGAAGGTCCAGTGCTGCTGGAGTTTGATCTGATGCCAGACAATCAGATCAGCAATGTCCGGGTTCTTGAATCTGTGCCTGAAGAGATCTTCGATCAGGCTGCTATTGAGGCTATCAGCCGCTGGGAAATGGTCAATAATGATGACACGACCATTACCATCAATCAGCGCCTTGAGTTCAAGCTGGACGACTGAATCATCACCCCCTGGCCTGTCAGTACGTTTCAAAGTCTGAACCGACCAGATACACTGCCGGGCTGAGACTACTGACAGGTTCACCCAAGCCCCATGTTGCACCGGATTACCAATGCTCATCTGCACGCCCCTGAGGATCTGGGATTGTGCCACCTGCTGATCGCTGCCGGCCAGATCGTCGCCATTGATCGCGATGCCCCGATCCAGATCGATTCCAGACTGCTTGCAAGCGATATCGACCTTGAAAGCCGACGACTGATTCCGGGACTCATCGACTATCACACCCATACCACCGGTGGTGGTGGTGAAGCAGGATTCGCCACCCGCGTGCCGCCGGTACCGCTGAGCCGCTTTACCACCGCTGGGGTCACCTCAGTGGTAGGCCTGCTCGGCACCGATGACCTCACTCGCTCAACCTCGTCCCTGATCGCTCAGACCATGGCCCTGCGTGAAGAAGGCTTGTCGGCCTGGTGCTATACCGGTGGCTACCATCTGCCACCGACCACGCTGACCGGTTCGGTGCGTAGCGATATCGTTCATATCGACTGCATCATTGCCGTTGGAGAGCTGGCCATCAGTGATCATCGCTCCAGCCAACCGACTCTGATTGAGCTGATGAAAGTCGCCTCCGAAGCGCATGTGGCCGGCCTGATGACCGGCAAGGCCGGGATTGTCCACCTGCATCTGGGCGATGGCGAGCGCGGTTTGTCGTTGATTCGGGAGGCCCTCAGTGAGAGCGAGTTGCCTGCTCGGGTCTTCAACCCCACCCACGTCAATCGCCGCCGTGCCCTGTTCGAGGAAGCTTGCGAACTGACGGCGCAAGGCTGTGTGATCGACCTGACTGCATTTCCGGTCGCCGAGGGTGAGGATGCCTGGAGTGCCAGCGACGGACTGGCCCGTTACCTGGATGCTGGTCTGCCCTTTGATCAGGTCACCATCAGTTCCGACGGCGGCGGCTGCCTGCCCGTCTTCGACGATCAGGGCGAGCTTGAGTCACTGGATTATGGCACCTCGCAGTCCATGACCGACTGTCTGACCGAGTTGCTCAGCACGGGTCGCCCAATGGGCGATATTCTGCCGGCGTTTACCCGCAACCAGGCCCGGCTTTTGAAGCTGCACCGCAAAGGCAGGATCGAGGTCGGGATGGATGCCGATCTGGTGGTGCTCGACGAGACCCATCGCGTTCGCGATGTCATGGCGCTGGGCCAGTGGCATGTACGCGAGGGGCAACTGATTCGCCAGGGCACCTTTGAAAACCAGCCGCTGGCACCCACCTAAGCCTCTGGTAAACAGCTTTCACAAGGCCTGACCATATGTGCCCTTCACCCGTATCAGACACCTCACAGCGCGGCTACGTCATCCCGATGGGCGGCGCCCTGAACAAGCGCAGGCACCCCATAGTTCTGCAGCGCTTTCATGAGCTGGCTGGAGGAGATGACAGTCGAATCCTGATTATTCCTACTGCCTCAGAACTGGAAGAGACGGGTCCGGAATACGTTACGTTCTTCGAGAAGATGGGTGGCCGAGCGATTTCGATCCCGGTTGAACAGCGCGAAGACTGCCTGAAAGAAGACATTCTGGAAAATCTCGCCTCTGCCTCGGCAGTGTTTATTACCGGCGGTAATCAGCTGCGACTGTCGACCATTCTCGGCGGAACACCGGTGGCAAAAATGATCCGCAAGCTCAATGCCGAAGGCATTCACATCGCCGGCACATCGGCAGGAGCTGCCATCATGTCCGAACACATGATTGCCGGCGGACGCGGCGGCCCAACACCCACCGAAGACGGCGCAACCATGGCACCCGGACTGGGGCTGACCAACAAGGTCATCATTGACCAGCATTTTCGGCAGCGCAATCGCCTGGGACGCCTGATGTCGGCGCTGTCCTACAACCCGTTTGTTTGCGGTCTGGGCATTGACGAGGACACCGCGGCCTTTATCGGCCCGGACGGAGAACTGGAAGTCGTTGGTAGCGGCGGTATTACCGTGGTCGACCCTTCCAACCTGGTCTACTCCTCAATGCATGACGCCCGCCATCAGGATGTCGTTACCCTGATCGGCCTGAGCATTCACATTCTCGGTCCAGGCGCCCGCTTCAACATCGACACTCGCGAAGTGTTTCCGCCTCGGGATTGAGTGCTGAATATCCCATTGCCGTCATCCCAGCGAACGCTGAAATCTTGCTCATCACGGCACCGCACTTTCGATCAACGAAATCCCAACATTCGCTGGCATGACGGGTCGGGAGCTCTTCTTGAGCTCAGTGACCTGATCAGCTTGGACGGTCCCACGACTACGCTCGGGACGACGGAGTATTGTTGCTTCTCCCTTCCCCGAAGGGAGACCAAGAGGGAGGCTCCCTAGTGTTGTGGTTTTTAACACACCCCTGAGGTTGCCCGAGTCCTGGCCTCAATCACAGAAGCACAGACTCTGCTGACCATCAGCTCAGCCACCTTGTTGAACAGTCAATCCTGTGCCGGACCACTGAACCCGCTCTGAAATAGAACATCCGCACTCAAATCCACCCCCGTTTCGATCAAATCCAAGCTCATTCACCAAAGCATTTGATATTGCCGTTCGGTTGTTATTAGAATCGAGCATTCACCCTGAGCCCACATAGTGGCCACGATCACTATGTGGCAGGGTCACTTTCGATGACGGTCATGCCACGCGACGGCTTCACGCCACGCGTCAACCGCGCATCCGCCACCCCAGGGAGCATGCATGAAGATTCTGACCACCAACGTTTACGTCGGCCCCAATCTGTACGCCCATTTTCCGGTGATTCGCCATCAGGTGGATCTGGGCATACTGGAAGAGTGGCCGTCGGTCAGACTCGGTGAGGACTTCATCAATGGGCTGATCAGCGCCCTGCCCGGTCTTGAGGAACATGGCTGCTCGTATCGCGAAGCCGGTGGTTTCGTCAGGCGACTGAACGAAGACGAAGGCACGTGGATGGGACACGTCTGGGAACACGTGATTCTGGAATTGCAAAACCTGGCCGGATCCAGCGTCAGCTTTGGCAAGACCCGATCGATGGAGGAGGCCGGTCAGTACAACGTGGTCTTCCAGTACAAGCAGAAGGATGTTGGTCTGGAGGCCTCTCGAATCGGTCGCCAGCTGTTATTCAGCCTGATGCCTGAAGAGATTCGCCAACAGACCAGCAAAGAGATCGACAGCGATTTCGACTTCGAGAGCGAGCGCGACGATTTTGTCCGATTTGCCCAGCGTAAGGAACTGGGCCCCTCGACCGCGTCACTGGTCAAGGCTGCCGAGGATCGAGGCATTCCCTGGCTGCGTCTGAACAACTATTCACTGGTGCAATTCGGGCACGGCAAGTTCCAACAGCGAATACAGGCCACCATCACCTCGAAAACACACCATATTGCCGTGGAAATTTCCTGCGACAAGGAAGATACCCACAACCTGCTCAGTGACCTGGGCTTGCCTGTTCCGCAGCAGCATCTGGTGTATTCCGATCGCGGTGCGGTGCGCGCTGCAAAACGGATTGGCTACCCGGTAGTGCTCAAGCCACTGAACGCCAATCACGGTCGCGGGGTGACCATCAATCTGACCGAAGATGAACAGGTCGAAGCGGCCTTCGACGTCGCCAAAGCTGCTGGAACGAGCCGCTCGGTATTGGTCGAATCCTACGTCACCGGCTTCGATCATCGCATGTTGGTGGTCAACGGTGAGCTGGTCGCGGTGGCCAAGCGGGTGCCCGGTCACGTGATCGGAGATGGCCAGTCAAGCATCGAGGCTCTGATTGATCGGGTCAATGAGGACCCACGTCGAGGGATTGGCCATGAGAAAGTGCTGACCAGGCTTGAGTTGGACCATCAGGCTAACCGTCTGATGGAGCTGGCTGACTACGACAAGGATAGCGTGCTTGCCAACGGCAAGATCTTCTACCTTCGCTCAACCGCGAACCTGTCAACCGGGGGCACCGCCATCGACCTGACCGATTCTGTTCACCCTGACAACCGGGACATGGCGGTACGCGCCATCCTGGCCGTAGGTCTGGACGTGGGGGGTGTCGACTTCCTGACCGATGACATCAGCCAATCCTACAAGGAGATCGGTGGGGCCATTGTCGAAGTCAATGCGGCTCCCGGCTTCCGAATGCATGTGGCGCCTTCTGAAGGCGAATCACGCGATGTCTCCGGCAAAGTCATGGAAATGCTGTTTCCGACCGACACCCCCAGCAAGATCCCGATCGCAGCAATCACCGGCACCAACGGCAAAACGACCACCTCGCGAATGCTCAGTCATATCCTCAAGACCTGCGGCATGACCGTGGGCTCGACCTCCACCGAAGGCGTGTACATTGATGGCCATCTGACCGTCAAGGGAGACATGACGGGACCGACCGCCGCCAAGATTGTGCTGCGCGAGCCATCAATCGACTGTGCGGTGATGGAGACCGCGCGTGGCGGCATCCTGCGCGCAGGCCTGGGCTACGACGAGTGCGACGTGGCTGCTTGTCTGAACATCTCTTCCGACCACCTGGGCTTGAAGGGCATCGATACCCTTGAACAGTTGGCCGAAGTCAAGCGCGTGGTCGTCGAGGTGGCACGGGATACAGCCGTGCTCAACGCCGATGATCCGCACTGTCTGGCCATGGCCGATTACACTCGCGCCGAGACCTTGTGTTATGTCACCACCAACCCAGGCCATGCCCTGGTCAAGGAGCATATCCGTGCCGGTGGCCGCGCTGTGGTGCTTGAAGCAGGCATCAACGGCGACATGATTACCATTTATGACAACGGCACACACATTCCGCTGCTCTGGACCCATCTGATTCCTGCGACCATGGAAGGCAAGGCGATCTTCAAT
>QIKT01000119.1 GCA_003233095.1 Oceanospirillales bacterium
TAGCCTCCCAGAATCATGGCATAGTCGGCTATCAGCCACTGCGCACAGTTTTTCGACAGCAATGCGATCCGATCACCTGGTTTCAGGCCCATCTTGCGAAGCGCGCTCAGCAGGCACCGGGCGTCATGGAGCATTTCGGCCCAGGTCCACGACTGAAGAGCGCCTTCGCGAGGCTGGTGACAAGCCATGTCACTGCCGACCGTCGACTCGGCGTTCTGCAACAGGGTATGTGGCAAGGGCAAAGCGTCTAGATTCACTGCGTCAGTCTGAGTCATCTGTCCTCCTCATATCTCGGTTGCCATGCTGGCGATATCGATCCAGCGCGGGATGGTGTTCATACAGTATGCAATGCTGTGAGTGCTTTGCAAATGCAACGCTCAATCTGGCTGTGAACTGCTGCGTCATCGATCACAACCGGATAAGCTCGCAGGTCGAACTTGGTCACCTCATCTGACATGCCTTTCTCAGCAATCGCACCCACTGGACATCACACATGGTGCAACAGTTTTCGTCCCAATCGACCGACTCATTCCGTGAACTGCTGGCCCAGGGGCCATGTTCACTGCTGATTTCGACCCAGGGAGCCTCTGAACAAGTCGTGATCGGCTGTCTTGAGCGTGAACGACGCCCGCACGGCGTTGCATGAGCTAAGGAACCTCTGAACAAACCATGACCGGTTGTCTTGAGCGTCAAACACGCCCCCTCTGCGTTGCACCACTATGACTCAGCTCATGCGCCTTGATCGGGCGCATTTCCCACCTCAATCCAACTCGCTTAAGACTTGTTCAGAGGTTCTCTGGCATCCTGTCGGACTTAACGGGTCGTACGAGGAACAGTCGATTTGAGTCAGATTTTTCGATCTTTTGAGGCGAATAGCACCGCGATTTAACCAACAAGATCGGGACATCTGGCCACACTCGGGTTTTGTGCAGTCGATCATGTTAAGCCCGACAGGCTGCTAGTCCTGATCGAGGGCTTGATCAGCCGATCTTCACTGAGGTGGCCACCAGCTCCCAGACCTGTTCGGGAAGGCCTTCAGCTCCATCCTCAGCCAGGTGCTGCCGCTTGGAATCAGACAGCGTCTTGAGCGTCAGAACACCATAAACTTCAGCGGGTCCGCGACTGTCCCTGGGAATGAAAAAGGCATGGCTATTGAAGTCGACCCGAGCGAACTTCCCATCCTTTTCCAGGATCATCCAGCAGCCTTTCTTCTGACACACCTGGGTGATTCGTCCGCTATGGACGCGTGCTGCGGGCGCTGTCTCTGTGTTCTGATCAATCGCCTGATCGATGGTCATGGCCTCGCCACCCGGCCACGCATCACCGAACACTGCTGCACCATCAACAACCTCGGTAATCGAAACCTGTTCACTGGTATCAGTCGCCGATTCCCCGAGCACAGCCGGGCAGCTCAGGACAGCAAGCGCGGTCCACAACGCGTGTAATGAGAGCTTCAGTCTGTTCATTCAGTCGGGTTCCATCAAGCTATGTACGCACAGTATAGCCGATCAGTCCGCCGGATCATGATCGCGGGCAGCATGCGCTTGCTCAGCGACGCAGGATTGCCAGCCAACGCGTGAGACTGAGCAAACTGGCGATTGATGCTGCCACGTAGGTGAAGGCCGCCGCCTTGAGAATGCGCCTGGCATGAGGCTGATAGCTCTCGGGCAGGATATCCAGATTGTGCAACATCGGCAGAGCACGACCGAAACTGGCGTCCCACTCAACCGGAAGCGTCACCAGGTGGACCAGTGATGCCATCAGCATGCCGCTGAGTGCAACGATCAGCACCAGCAGAGACAAGCCCGGAGATCGGCTGAGCAAGGCAATGACCGGCAAGCCCAACATGGCCACTGCCGAAATGCGCTGGACGACACTGGCCGTTTGAACCAGCTTGATTCGGGCGGCGAACAATTCTGATCGTTGGGCATGCTGGAGCGCATGCCCGACCTCATGCGCAGCCACCGTGATCGCCGTCAGTGACCGCCCTTGATGATTCTCCGGTGACAAGCGCACCATCCTTGCCATCGGGTCGTAGTGATCCTGTCCAGGCTCACAGGGCTCCACTCCGACATCGGCCAGATCATGATGATCAAGAAGATATCTAGCCAGCGAACTACCCGTTTCATCGAATAGATTTTCGGGCTGATGGTAGGTTTTCATCACCCGTCTGACCCACCAACTTGGCAATGCCAGCAGGCCAATCAACAATGCGACAGCAATCAGTATCAATACAATCGGCACAACACGCTCTCTCCAACTCGTATCTTTATCGGACTGAAATTCGACTCAGGTCGAGTCGTAACCAGACCGCTGTGATCAACCCCAATAGCGCACTACCCGCCAGCCAGCTGATCGGAGATTTTCAACAGAGCGGTGCCGAGGTAGCGCCATGGTCTTCATCCAGTTGTTGCAGCGAGATTCATTCTCCTCGCAGCACACAGAAGATGCACCCAACATGATCTGACAATCCCTGACGGGTGACCCGCCATTGTCAAGATTCCGGGAAAAGGAGGCTTGAACGACTCAGGGTCGCTTCAAGACCACCAGAGTGATGTCGTCCAGTACTTCGCGTTCAGCCATGAATGCTTCAAGAGCCTCGGTCAGAATGCTGATGATTCGTGCAGCCGGTTTCTGATGATGGCACGCAATAAGTTCACACAATCGATCCAGGCCAAAATAATCGCCTTGCGGATTTTCTGCCTCGGTGACCCCATCGGTGTGCAGCAGTAACAAGTCACCAGAATCAAGCGTCAGCTCCATACGACCGAGAAACGCTTCTATGCCGTCATCCAGCCCGATGGGAATGCCCAAATCAACGGTATCAAGGCGTTCCAGAGTGCCATCTTTGCGTACGATGATCAGCTCCTCGTGTTGTCCGGTCACTGTCATCCGCCCATCGTCATGATAGTCGATCAGGCTCAGCGTCATGCTCTTGTCCGAGCTGATACGGTGCAGGTTCTTGAAGATCACTCGGTTAACCAGATCATAGTAGGATTCCGGGTCAGCATGGCCGGACAACAGAACCGTCCGCACGGCCGTCTGGACCATCAGCATCACAACGCCACTCTCGAGACCGTGACCACAGACATCGCCAATCCCGATCTTGATCAGGTCCCGATCAGTCAGTAGCACATCGTAATAGTCGCCTCCGACTTCGTCGGCCGGGTCCATATACGCCGCAATTTGTAACCCGGGGATCTGGTCAAGCTCTTGCTGAGAGGGCAAAACCATCATCTGCAACTTGCGTGCGACTTCAACTTCAGCACCAAGTCGAACATTTTCGATGGTCAGATCCTTGTTAATCCGGCGAATCGTCCGGTTGGCGCCTTCCAGTTCTCGGGTTCGCTCACTGATCTTCTGCTCCAGATCCTCAGCATAGGCACCCAAGGTATCCATCATGTCATTAAACGTGATCGCCAATTCACCGAACTCATCGCGATTGTGAATCTGGATGTGCTCGGAGAAATCGCGCTCCCTGAGACGTCGGGCACCTTCGGTCAGCTTGGCAACCGGACGAGAGAACAAGCGTGCCAGAAACACCGAAAACAGAATCGACAGCAACATGCTGGCAATCAGGACTCCAATGGACTCATTGCGCAACTCACGAAGTCGATTGGCCTGATTGGTGACCAGCAAGTCTAGTCCGAGAATGGCAATAACCTCATCAAGCTCATTAACAATCGGCACTGCCACCGTCAGGAACGTACCCCATTGATCGGTATACCAATCAGTGGCTACATGGGTTTTTCCATCCTCGTACGGTCGCATAAAGAATGGATCCCCGGTACGAGGAGCATACAGCGTGCCAATCGGGTTACCTTCTTCTTCCGGTTCAATCGCACCATTTTCATTCTGGTCAATGGTCTCATAATCGGAATCGGCAATGAACATCTGCACGGCATAGTTGGCCGATTCGGGGATCGGCGCCATAATGTAGGCGAAATTGATATCCGGTAATCCTGCTTCATTGTCCGGGAGTTGCGGGATGTAACCAAAAGGTTGAAGGGAATTGCTGGAACCGGATCGAATCCGGCGCAGGCTCTGCACAAGGTTCTGAAAATCGCTGTTCTGATGCAATTCTCCAAGGGTCTCTTCGTCGAACAACGTTTCGTAGTCGCCCTCTTCGATCTCAGCCGCCACCTCGCCCCTGGAGGTGGACTGCTCAAGCAACATGCGCTGTAGCTTCTGGATATCGGCTCGACTGTTCGAATCGATCAGAAAGCTACCCGTCTGTCCCACATCGCGCAAACGCGAAGTCATCTGCTCCAACAGAATGTCCTCGGTTGTCTGATAGAAATACAGCAATGAACTACCGACCACGACGAAGGCCAGAAGGCTCACAGAAAAAGCCAGCTTGAGAGAAAAGGGTACCCGCATTTGTCGATTATGGCACAGCTTAAGCCCGATTGGACTTCTCTGTCGCAGCGAATGTGCCCGTAGAGCCCACCAAAAATAACTAAAACCCGACTTGAAGGCAGAGGTGCCGAGTGACAACGATTGTAAAGTTTCTTGTGACGGGCTTCTCATTGTTGCTCTGATTTTGTAGTCTGACCCTGGTTGGCAGACAATTGGGGGTGTTGCCTGTTGGCAAGTCTTCTGGCTGCACCCGCAATAACGTTGAGAATTGAATGCTTGAGGGGTTTCAAACTGCGGCAACATTCGGCCTGCGCCTGTTCGGCGTTTTTCTGGCCTGGACTTTGCTGATGTATCTGATGCACCGACTGGCCCATGTGGTCCATCCGGCCAATCCATTGTGGCGAATCCATCTGGCACACCATCGAGTGCCCTATCTGTCAATGCCCGATCGCAGTCACTGGCCAGATCCCGGACAATTCCTGTTCTGGCTGGGCAGCTGGAAATTATCACTGGATGTGATCATCAGCATGACCGTGCCGCTGCTGTTGCTGACCTGGCTGTTTCCCGCTGAAGGGCTGACATTGCTGGTGGTTCATTATCTGTATGAAGTCTTTCTGAGCGAGACACGGCTCGACCATAACCCTCGAATCAAAGGCCATTTGACGCGATTCTTTGCCTGGGGGCACTATCACCTTTATCATCACGTCAATCTGAAACGCAACTACGGCCTGATCGTCACCTGGTGGGATTGGTTGTTGGGCACGGCCCGCATGCCCGATGAACACCGAATTCCGCACCTGATTCAGAAACGACAACAGCGTCTGAGCAAGGAATCCAGCGCATGAGTACCTCTCTGCGAAATTACAAATTCAATCCACTGGCGGAAGCGATCGTCGTCTTTATCGTCATTTTTTCGGCCATTTCCTTCGTCTCCTACTTTATTTATGTACGAGCAATTGAAGCACAGGAAGCTGAAATCAAGGAAAGTCTGATCCTGTCAGCCGGCGTCATCAAGTCATTTATTGATGTCGATCTGCATGAAACCTTCGATACGCCTGAAGACGAATACACTGAGGCCTATCAGTCGCAGATCGCGCCGCTGGCGAGAATTCTGGATGCCGACATCAACATTGCGTTCGTCTACACTGCCGTGATGCGTGATGATCGGGTCTATTTCATTCTCGATGCCACACTCGAAGGTGACGCCGACGAGGATGGTGTCGAAGACTCGGTTGCGGTCATGGAAGAATATCCAGAGCCGCCTCCGGATTTGATCTATGCTCTGAAAAATGCCGAAGTCGTCGCATCAGGCAAGCCCTACACGGACTCCTGGGGTAGATTCGTCTCAGGGTATATGCCATTAGAAAACTCACAAGGTGAGTTTGTCGCAGTGCTCGGCGTCGACCTTGAGAAGAGCAATTACTTCTCACGGCTGGAACCCATCAAGCGTGCCACTGCCCGAGCGATGGTTGCAGGCTTTCTGATTGCCTACCTGATCGGATCAATCGTCTGGTTCCTTCGTCAGTTTGCCTCCAAGCTCAACCAGAGCCGACTGAACCTCGCCAACGAACGAATCCATGACAGCAACGCACCGAAGGCGCAACCATGAACCCACAGGTCTTGAGTCCTTCTCAGCGACTGACCACCATGCTGGTCATCACCGCTGGCGCCTTTCTGGTATCGATCTCTGTCGGTATGAATGCCGTCATATTCCCCACCACACTGCAGGCTTACGGTGCCAGCACCTCAATGATCGGACTGATCCTGTCGATCGAAATCATATCGGTTCTGGTGATCTCCTCGTCTGTGCCTCATTTGGTTGCAAAGCTCGGAATTCGCGGTGCCCTGCTAATCACTACTCTGTTCCGGGTTCCTGCACTGCTGATGCTCGCCTATGTCACTGGAGTTCCTGCCTGGATCGGACTGGTGTTCTTTCACGGCATTGGTAATTTCCTGTTTGTCCTGCTGATGCAGACATGGCTCAATTCGGTAGCCACTGACAAGTCACGTGGATTCAATCTGGCACTTTACGGTACCGCACTCTCTCTGGGCCTGGCCTGCGGACCACTTGTGCTGAACAATCTGGGCTTGGTCGCAGACCAGCTCAGCTCGATCTCTCATGTGCTGACGAGTTGGTTGTCCGACACGTTTGACATGGTCATTGATCCTGAGATCAGGGCTGACACACGCAATCAGCTGGTTGCCAGCGGCATGATCAGCATGCTGGCGGTTCTTCCGGTGCTGATTGGTGGCTTCCTGATCCCCAAAATCACCCACACACGCAGGACCCAACTTCGCACCGTCATCGTCAAAACACCCGCCGCCATGTTTGCGGTGGCCATGGCTGGCGTCTCCATTTTTGGCGTTCAGTCGTTTATCGTTATCTATGGCCTGGAAAACGGGCTTGAAGTCACTCAGGCTGCCTATCTGCTCAGCGCCTTCATGCTCGGCGCCATTGTGATGGAAGCGCCAATTGCTTGGGCGTCCGACCGGACCGACCGACGGATCGTGATCATACTGGCCGCATTCCTGAGTCTGACCTGCGCCGTGTTTTTACCGATTGCCATCTACACCTACTGGCTGGCACTGAGTTTGTTGTTCATCTGGGGGGGCATTATTGGTGGTTTGTACTCGACCTGTCTGGCGCTGATAGGTGATCGATTCAGAGGCCCGGACCTGATTGCGGCCAACGCAGCCTTCTCGGTCATGGACAGTATTGGCGGTGTGATCGGGGTTCTGTTCATCGGTATGGCGATGCAAGCTTTCGGCTCTGATGGACTGCCATACATCATCATGCTTGCCAGTGTGGTGTATTTTTCCTATGCTTTGACACGATACCGGGTGGAATAGCCCGGCGACTGCTGAGGGGCATTCGAATGACCCATACCCAACCCCACCTGGGGCGAGAACTGCATGTCACACGCTGACACTCTCAAATCTGATGAGAGGCCTTTGAATGGTCGCTATCGGCTGGATCACTTCAGAAACAGCTGGCGACATTGCCATCTGACCTCCAATTACTTTGCCACACTGGGTCAGAAGCAACCGCAAAACCTCAGTGCCTATTACCTCTGCTCGACGGTCATCAACGAGCTGCTGGAGTTGGTCTACAACCAGTGCGACGATGTCACACGGTTCGAGTTGGACCTGAAGGTTCATGACAATCAGTTCAGCGTCAGTCTGATTACCCCGAATGACACGCACCTGGGCGATCTGTTCAGCGAGTTTCAGAGCCGGCTTGATCAGCAATCTGCCGACCAGGCCTATCTGTCGGAACTGCAACAGGAAACGACCCACCCTGTTCTGGGCCTGCTGCAGCTTGCAGCGGACCATCAGGTCCGCTTTGAACTGGATACGGCCTTGCATCCGGTGCTGATTGCACGCTTTGCCGGAGCTGTTTGAGCGATGCAGCAGATTGGCGACTACCAGGCGAAACTGACTCATGACAGCCTGCCTCTCACCTTGCATCTGGATCGGGCTCACCTGAACAGAACCTGGCCGCATGTCGGCAAGACAGCAGACTATCTGATCGAATATCTGACTGCCGATCACACAGAGCCGTACAGAGACGAGAGCGTCAGCTCGGCTCAATACATTGCCAATGAATTGCTGGAGAATGCGATCAAGTACGCCACGGGCACTCGCATTTGCGCCTCATCAGGTGTGCTTGACCACCAGTGGATCATGCTGGTCAGCCACCAGGCAGACCCAGGACATCGAGACAACTTGCAGAAATTTCTCGATCAACTCAATGACAATACCGCTGAAGAAGTCATGATGGAGCGTATTCTCAGTAACGCTCAAGCACCCGAATCTTCAGGTTCGGGGCTTGGGTTGCTGACCGTAATGGCCGACCATCAGGCGCGTCTGGGTTGGCGAATGTATGTTGACCCCGATCTGGGAGAGAGTATTGACACCATGGCACGAATTTCCATCGGGAAGAGTCGAAACGGCTCAGACCCATCCAATCACAACGAGAATGTCTTATGAAGATTGATGGCGACGATTACAGCATCGACTATGACAGTGAGTCGGGCATTACCCGATTCAGCGGCAGTCTGCGTCTGAACGGAACCGATGAATATGCACCCATCGCCGGTTTTCTCGATGAGGCACACGCCGACAAGAGCGGTGGGCCAAGCTGGGATCTGACGGCTCTCGAGTTTCTCAACAGCTCCGGAATCAACATGATGTACAAGTTCATCATTGGCCTTCGCAAGGAGCCCGGCGTGACCATGATGGTCATCGGCAGTTCCAAGATTGCCTGGCAGGCCAAATCACTGGCCAACATGAAGAAATTCCTGCCGTCGCTGGAGCTGAATATCCAATGAGTGGTGATGACCTGCCCATCAGCCTGACCAGCGCTGATATCGATCGCATTGGCGCACTCCAGGGATCGCTCTCGGAACATCCGGCAGGTAGAGAAGCGCATGAATTGCTGGTGCGCCTGGTCGATGACCTGGACACCGCACAGATGATTCATCGCGCCGTACTGGATCATGCCACAGAACTGGAAAACGATCTGTCGGACAAGAATTCACAGATCAACAGCCTGATCGACAAGATGAAGCGCTATCTCTCCGAACAGCTCTATCAGCAAATTGTTGGCGGACAGGTGGATACCACCGCGGGCAGTCACAAGCGGGTTCATCTGACCGTTTTCTTCTCCGACATCGTCGGCTTTACCGATATCACCGACACTCTGGAACCGGAAACTCTGTCCTTCGTGCTCAATTCGTATCTGAATGAAATGGCCCGCATCTGCTCAAAATTCGGTGGTGCCATCGACAAGTTCATCGGTGATGCGGTGATGATCTATTTCGGTGATGACGACGAACGTACCCCCCAGGATGCGGCTCGCGACTGTGTCAACATGGCATTGCAGATGCAGCAATCGATGGAGCCCTTGCGCGTTAAATGGGCTGAAGAAGGCTGCCGTCATCCGCTGAAAATGCGCATCGGCATCAATTCCGGTTATTGCACTGTCGGTAATTTTGGTTCGGATGAGCGCATGGATTACACCCTCATTGGCGGCAATGTCAATGTAGCGGCCAGGCTTGAAGGACAATGTCCTCATGGCGGCATCCTGGTCAGTGAAACCACCCACCAAATGGTTGAGGAGGTGATCGAATCAGAACCGTTTGGCACACTGGAATTGAAGGGTGTCTCACGCCCGGTCATCACTCATCAAGTACTCGGAAATCGGGATGCTGACCCACAAAGCGGTCTGTTCAGAGACGAAGGGGACGGATTCAAGCTCGATGCCATTCACTATGACCCGGATCACAGCTCGTCGATTGAACTTCGGCAGATTCGAGAGTCACTCGAACAGGCTCTCAAACGCTTGAGCGATTGACGTGATGAGCCCTTGTCACTCACTCAATCAGTGCATGCAACTCCGTCATTTCCTGTTCGCTGAAGCCAGCTAATCGTCGAGCCTTGTCGTTCAGCGGCGGTCGAATGCGGTCCGCCATGTGTTCGCTCAACAAACGCATGAAGGTTTGATCCGGCTCCAAAGACTGTCCCTTGCAACAGTGATGAAACCATCGCGTGCCGATCCGCACGTGCGCGACTTCCTCCTCGAGAATAATCTCCAGCAAGGAAACCGTCTCATAATCGCCTTGCCTTTGCAGACGGATAATCATGTCAGGGGTGACGTCCAGCCCCCTCGCCTCGAGAACACGCGGCACCAGCGCCATTCGAGACAGACAGTCGTCATCGGTTTTCAGCGCCATCTCCCACAGGCCATTGTGTGCAGGCATGGCTCCGTAGCAACTGCCCAACTGCTCCAGCCGCTGACTCAGCATGCTGAAGTGGCGGGATTCATCGGCCGCGACACGCGCCCAGTCCAGGTAATACTCAGCCGGCATGTCAGTAAAACGATACATCGCATCCAGAGCAAGATTGATGGCGTTAAACTCAATGTGAGCGATGGCATGAATCAGCGCGATACGGCCTGCCTCGGAACCCAGACGCCGACGAGGCACCTGGGATGGTGGCACCAGTGAAGGAGACTCCGGGCGCCCCGGCACTTCCAGGCGTTCGGCAGCGGCCCAGGCTGTGGGCGACCACACAGGGCAGGATTCTGATTCAAGTACCTCATGCAGAGTGCTAGCCAATTGCACCTTGCTTGCTGGATCAGGACAACACAGCGCTTCGTGCGCTCGCTGCTGAGGCCATCTCGGGCTGCTCATCATGGATTGCATCAGGAAACCTGTCGAAGACGCTTGAAGTACTCTTCCGGCACGTCAGTCACATATTCACTTGAAAAGCACGAGGTATCAAACTGGGTAATATTCGGGTTACCTTCGGTACAGGCGCTGACCAGATCATCGAGATCCTGATAGATCAGCCGATCCGCACCCAATTCCTCACAGATCAGTTCGATACTGCGACCATGGGCAATCAATTCGTCCTGAGTCGGCATGTCGATCCCGTACACGTTTGGATAACGAACCGGTGGCGCAGCCGATGCGAAGTAGACCTTCCTGGCGCCTGCATCCCGGGCCAGCTGGATAATCTGTCGCGAGGTGGTGCCACGAACAATTGAATCGTCAATAATCAGGACGTTTTTGTTGCGAAACTCCAAGTCCACAACGTTCAGTTTACGTCGAACCGACCTCTCGCGCTCGGACTGCTCGGGCATGATGAATGTCCGGCCTACGTAACGATTCTTGATGAATCCTTCCCGGTACTTGACGCCCAGATCATGAGCCAGAGGAATGGCCGCAGTCCGAGAGGTATCTGGCACAGGAATGACCACATCGATATCGTGATCCGGCCATTCACGAAGGATTTTACGCGCCAGATTTTCACCCATTCTCAGACGCGCCTTGTAGACCGAAATATCATCGATCATCGAGTCAGGGCGAGCGAAATAAACGAATTCAAAAATACAGGGGCTATAAACAGGCTGCAGCGCGCATTGCTGAACATGCAGTTCGCCCTCCATCGTGATAAACACCGCTTCCCCGGGTTTGATATCGCTGATCAATGTGAAACCAAGCGTATCGAGTGCCACGCTCTCAGAGGCAATCGCATACTCGCGACCGAGCTCTGTGTCCCGAAAGCCGTAAACGGCAGGTCTGATGCCATTCGGGTCTCGAAAACCGAGTACTCCCTTGCCAGGAATCAAGACGACGTTGGCATAGCCGCCCACACAGCGCCGGTGAACCCCCTCAACGGCCTGAAA
>QIKT01000103.1 GCA_003233095.1 Oceanospirillales bacterium
GGGTAAGAGCCCGGAACAGATGCAACTCCCATTTGCTTTGTGGAGTGGGCCGGCTATTCGCGATCTAATTCAAGAGCTTTGGTCGATCAAGTCTGAATTTCTACAGGTTATTCAGAGCGAACTCGCTATTCGCAAGTTTGTCGAACTCTAAGGATTCGAATCAGAGGTTTCGCTAGAGGTTGGAGTCCAGACTAATTCAGCTGGTTTCTTCAAAAATGGTGCCGGCACGAGGATTCGAACCCCGGACCCACTGATTACAAATCAGTTGCTCTACCAACTGAGCTATACCGGCATTACAGATGATCGTTCTTTCTAGCAGCCTATCGGACTTAACATGATCTACTGCGGAAAACCTGAGTTTGGCCATATTTCCGGATCTTTTTCGTTAAATAGCGGTGCTAATCGCCTCAAAAGATCGAAAAGTCTGACTCAAATCGACTTTTCCTCGTGACAACCCATTTAAGTCCGACAGGCTGCCAAGGACGGGCATTGTATGAAAACCAGTCAGTGGACACAAGCACTAATTATCAACTTTCAACGGCGTTGAAACAGGCGATCGGCCGTCGATCGATGCCTTGACGGGAGGCGACGATCTGTCTCCAGCGGCCCGGATCGGATTGCTCTTCGCGGTAATCCAGCCAGTAGACCAGGGTTTCTTCAAGGCGCTTGCTGACACGGGCGTCGTAGCCCAGTCGAATCATGGCATTTTGCCGCTTACGGGCGTTTTCCTCTTCGCGGTAGAGACCCATGGAGATGGTGTTCTCATTGACGCCGGCGGTGACCACGTAATAGTCCTGCAAGCCAATCCCTGACAGTTCGCGAGCAGCAGCCAGTGCCTCGGTTCTCGAATCCATGGCCGGCAGATAGACCCAGAAACCCCGATCGATGTTGCGCACTTCCTGGCGTTGACGGCTGCGCTTGATTACCGGTGCCAGTTGGTTGAAGGCCTGGCGCAAGTCGGACTGAGTTCTGAACGGTCCCAGAGCAAAGCAGCCGCTTTGGCTGCCAATACCCAGATCGCCACTGATGCTGAGCAAATCGTCTTCTCGCTCACGAATCAGTACTAGTTTCGGCACACCTGGCGCTGTCGTTGAGACTGGAAGCTGACGCTGATCTCGATCCATGCCACGCACGGCGTAGTAGCTGATATTTGCCGCCAGCAGTACAAAGAAAATCAGTTTGATCAGTGTTTTCATCAAAGTTCCTGATCCAATTACCCATTGGGCGAGAGGCTGACCTCGCCGCTGGCCAGATGCTGCATGCCCTGTTCAGTCGCGACCAGCAGCATGCCCTGCTCGTCGATGCCCGATGCGCGCCCGCTGATACGTTCAAGTCGGCTATGACTTATCACCGCTTTTCCTGCCAGTGCATCGCGTTGCCGCCATTCATCAAGGATTGAGCTGAATCCCATCTGCGCGATTTCGTTCATCAACAAACACAGGTGGCCAAGCAGCAGACCCGCGATGCGATTGCGGTCGGCGCTATTGTCTGGCAAGCAGTCCACCAGATCAACCATCGGTCGACCAATCTGTTGATGAATGTCGGGTGGTTGCTGAAGGTTCAAGCCTACGCCGCAGATGACGCTGCAGCGGTTTGCTTGCATCTGGTCGGTTTCGACCAGAATTCCGGCCAGTTTTCGGCCATCGACAAGAATATCGTTGGGCCATTTCAGGCGGTGACGGTTCATGCCCAGATCGCTCAGACTGCGGCTGATGGCCACCGCTACGGCCAGAGGCAGAGCCGAGAGTTGCTCTATTGGCTGATCGAACTGCCAATACAACGACATCATCAGACAGCAACCTGGCGCTGACATCCAGCGGCGACCATGTCGGCCGCGGCCCGCTGTTTGCTGGTTGGCAATCATGCACAGTCCCGACTGACGGGACTCGAGCTCAACTCGCTTCAGGGCACTGTTGGTCGAATCGACTTCGTCGACCAGCATCAATTCTGTCAGCAGGGATCTCGAGTGAGGCGGCATGACGCCCCGTATCATGGCTTCAGAGTACGTCATCATCACGTCCCGAAGGGACACCTATTAATGGCCAATGCCCTTCGATCAGTCCCGTTCACCGGACCGCCCCCGCCGCATCAACAGCATCACTTTGTTCTGAACCTGAGGTTCCCGGGACTGGCGCATGCGCGACAGGTTGGAGCGATGGGCAAAACAGACAAGTGTTGCCGCAGCAATGGCAAAGACCACTTGGGCGCGCTCTTCGAGCATGGCAGCTGGAATCATGCTGATCGCTGCCAGGCAGGTCGCCAGACCCACATACCCAGTAATCAGCAGTGACAACGCCCAGCTGGCGGCGACGACCGGAATGATCCATGGCGCGATTCCGGCCAGCGCACCCAGTGTGGTGGCTCCACCTTTACCGCCTCTGAAGCCGAAAAACAGGGGGTAAATATGACCGATGATCGCCAACAGCCCGTACAGAACTGCCTGCCAACTCTGACTGACCAGACTCGCCTCCAACCACCAGGACCAGTTCGGCAGCACCATGGTCGCAAGCACGCCCTTGCCGACGTCAATGATGATGACCATCAACGCAAACACAAACCCCTGAGTCCTCAGAGCGTTGGTGCCGCCGGCATTTCCCGATCCCAGCAGGCGAATATCAACCTTGCGCAAGCGACCGATCACCAAGCTACCGGAGATTGATCCAAGCAGATAGGCGAGCAGCGCGTTGAGTGCGAGGGCAGTCATGATTTCTGCTGTACCAGCCAGTCCTCCGGAGAGATGTATTCCTGGACACCCACCACCAGCGAACCCTGACCAGTGTGTGCCCCAATGGCTGCACCAGCCGCACAGACAAAGGCCGAATGAACCATCGGCAAGTCACTAACCAACTGGTTCTTGAGCGAAAGGGCGGTTTCTTCGCAGTCACAATGGGCGACCATCAAGCGATAAGCGCGTCCATGGTCAAGATGCCGAGTCAACCAGGCCGCAAAACGTTTGCCTTGATCGCCACGACGTATCATGAAGCCTGCCGGCTTGATCTGGCCATCCTCGGTGTTTCGGATGACCGGTCTGATTCTGAGAAAATCAGCCACTCGCTTGACCCAGGTTGGCATCCGACCGCCACGAACGATGGCATCCATCTCTGCCAGAGACGCATAGGTCACGGTTTTGTTGCGCATCTGTTCCAGGCCAGCAAGAATCTGCTCGGCGCTCAGCTTCAGATGAGCCGCCTCACTGGCCCACATGGTCAGCAGGCCCTGCCCTGTCGACGCGGTCATGCTGTCGAACACGGTCACCTGCTCGGCACTGACCCGTTGCGCCGCGCCGTTTGCAGACTGCCAGGTCCCGCTCAATCGTGCCGAGATGCTCAGGCAAATCACCGACGCGTAATGACTGACCAGAAATTCGAACTGGCGTCGATAATCTCCCGGCGGAGGCTGTGAGGTCGTTGGCGGTTCATCACTGTGTTGCAGCAACTGGTAATATTCCTCGCTGGAAAGTGACACCTTGTCCATGTACTGCCGGTCCTTCAGGTTGACCCGCAGCGGTACCAGGTGAATGTTCAGCCGTTCCATTTCGGTATCGGGCAGATCGGCGCCTGTATCGGTTATTACAGCAACGCGCTGACGCTTGTGCAGGCCCATCTCGGTCTGACGCTGCATGTCATCGGCTTTCTGCGAGCTGACCTCGCCAAATTCTTCGCAGATCAGAAACAGTTCAGCCGGGTTGTTGACATGGACGTGGACCCGGAGCTTGTTGCGAGTCCCGGCGATGACCAGAGAGCTGGAGTCGATCGCGACCAGACGGTCATGCAATTTACGCCGGTCCAGATGATTTCCAGTCACCACACATTCGGAGCAGAAGCGATGATCCAGCGGACCGGTCACATGCGCGGGAAAGCTGTCATCATCCTCGGCGATGGCATCCATTTCACTGCCACTGGCTTTGACAATCGATCCGCTGTGAGCATAGTGGGTCATGCCGGACAGAAACTCCACAAAGCCCATAGCCCCGGCATCCACCACACCGGCCTGCTTGAGGACAGCCAGTTGTTCAGGTGTGCCCGCCAGCGATTCCCTGGCTCTGAGCAAACTGACTTCGAGCAGTTCGGCAATCTGGACAATGCCTGAGCGTGCCGCAACGCAGATGGCCACCCCGGTATCGCGCATGACCGACAGGATAGTGCCATCGACCGGATTGGCAATCGCTCCGTGGGCGCTGCGCGAGCCTTCAAACAGGGCGTTGGAGAAGCTGTTGGCATCGAGTGACTCCCGATCACCGACTGCCTCGGAAAAACCAACCCAGAACTGAGCGAAAATGGCCCCTGAATTTCCACGAGCGCCATCCAGGGCTGAATCGGCCACCCGCTCAAGCAGGCTGGGCAGATCACCCTCCTTGTTTTGATTGAGCGCCGCCAGCACCGACTTCATGCTCAGGGCCAGATTGGTGCCTGTATCGCTGTCGGCTACCGGAAAGACGTTAATTCGATTCAGTTCACGTCGTTGAATGATGACCCGCTGGATCCCCGAAATAATGGCGTTGTGAAGCCAGGAGCGATCAATGTGTGTGGAAAGTTCGAATTCAGCTGTCATCAGTACCCCTGTGTCATGATCTTGCGATCACCGAATAGTCAGCTTATGTGCAGCGCAGCTGTTTTTCAATGCTACTGCCGAGCCACTCTCATCTAGCAGCCTGTCGGACTTGAGGTGATCTACTGCACCAAACCCGAGTGTGGCCAGATGTCCCGATCTTGTTCGTTAAATTGCTGTGCTATTCGCCTCAAAAGATCGAAAAACCTGACTCAAACCGACTGTTCCTGGTGACGACCCGTTAAGTCCGACAGGCAGCTAGAAGTTGAGCCTGAGTCTGGCAAACAGACTGCTGTTGTCTTCAAGCCGGGCCAGAAAGGTATGCGGTCGTCGCCCGCCAAAAAGATTTGCACCAGCAGCCCACTGCCAACGATCACTCTGTCGATAACTGATCTGTGGCCGAAAGTGATAGTCATCATCGCTTGGCGAATGGTATGCAAACAAGGACCAGACCAGTCGATCCTGTCGGGTTCTGTAGGTCAACCGTCCCGTCCACAGCTGTCGATTCTCATCCGGGACAGTCAGCAGATCAGGAGCGGTGCGCAGCAGCGCGGCGTAATCACGAGTCCGTTCATGAAGATACTGCACATTCAAGGTCAGATTGGTCGCCAACTCCCGTTCAAACCCCAACAGCAGCTTGTCGATATCGTTGGGAATGACCGGATCATCCCCGTTGCGATCCGCTGTCGATCGATATCGCGCTCCTTCCACATAGGCAATGCCTCCAAACCAGGGCTGCCTGAGGCTGGCACCGATCGCCTCAAGCGGTGCGAAGCCCGGAACACCTGAGTCCAATTGCCTGCTCGGTTGCAGAAAATGACCGTCATAGCCATAGATTGCCCACTCCGCTGCACCGACCAGGCGATGCAGACGGAGGGCATAGTCGCTGCCTGACGGTTCACGCAAGTCCGGCTCTTGAGCTGGCACGCCTATTCCACCGAGGCTGGGTTGATAAAAGGAAAAGCGCTCTCCGCTCAGGAACTCGTCGGCCGTAAATTCAGGCATGATGACCAGGTCGACATTGAACCAGTCATTGTACTGACTGAAACGCAGCGCATCGGAGGGCACCTTGAGGTATTCATCATCTCGACCGGCGAAATAGCTGAAACCCTTTGGAAACAGATCATTGACGAAGACCAGATCGCCGGTGCCCCAGGTCAGCACCTGGCGTCCCAGCGTCACATCGGCGCCTGACCAGGGACTGAAGCTAATGCTGGCTTCACGGAACTTCCAAGCCGTCTCGTCAAGCACCTCATCGCGCCACAGATCAAGCTTCAGGCCCAGGTCGAGTCCCTTCCACTGCCGATCAGCCTCCAGCCTCAAGCGAACTTCAGCCAACAGGCGACGCTGCTCCAGTGCAGGATCGCGGTCCAGCCGCACGGCCATGGCCCACTCGGCAAATCCATGCCAGAACGAGTCTTTCTCCTCTTCCCAGGCATCGCCCCAATCATCACCCCAATCATCACCCCAGGGGTCTGCTGATGGAGTTTCCTGCTCGACGACATCAGACGGACCTGGTGTCTCGTCATTGTTCTGTCCTGTTGCCTGCTGTGCCAGCATCAGGGCAAGCAGGCAGCTGGTCAGCGATCGACCGATCATTGCTTGATCCGTCTCGCTGGTTTCAGCCAGTCCATCGGTGGTTTGCGTAGCGATCGCTCTGAAAACAGGTCATCAGGCAACTGCTGATCATACTCGGCCCAGCGCATTCTGATTTCGGTGTTTCCACCAGTTTCCAAATTGCTGACACGAAAGTGCGTAATGGTCGGATACTCCTGGATCTGCTCGACCCCGAGTGCCTCGACCAGACGGTAAACCGTACCTGCTGCATTGAGGTATTCGGTCTTCATGGGTAAAAACGTGGTGCGATCTATCCAGGTGGTATAGCTGACAAACTCGACCGCATCAGAATCGAGCGGGGTGTGCTTGAGCACGTAATAGCTGTCAGTGGTCTCGATCAGCTCATGCTGGTCGGCCTCCACCCATCGACCCGATACATCCTCGTAGAAGGAGTGGGCACCGACGAAACTGGTCCGCTTGTCGCCGACCGAGATGCGTTTGACAAGATCCAGCCCTGGCAAATACAACCAGCGATTATCATCCTCACCTGGCTGCTTGTTGACCAGATAAACCGTGCCTCGAACATCCGAGGGCTGACTGAAGACCACCAGCATGTTCTGTTCGCCGCCATCGACCACATCCTGACGCAAGATGGTGAACTGACGACGCTGGGTCCGCCCTTGTGCATCGGTGATCAGCATGCGCGTTTCAGTTCTGAGATCTGCGCCAGCGTAATACGTCGCCAGATTCGCATTGGTGACGATCGATCGAGCATCGGTGAGCGGCTCAGCCGCCTGTGCACTGCTGACGACCACGAGGCCAATCAGAAAGATCATCTTGAACATGTCTGTCTCCTCAGGCCGAAGCGCCTGAATCATTGGGCTTGGGGGAGCGGATGAGCAATCGCAGCAAGGCCGGCAACATCAGCAGCGTAGCCATGGCCGAAAGCAGCATGATCAGCACCATGAAAGTGGCCACGGTCACATACGGCATCAGCGGTGCCAGGAACAGCGGCGAGAAACCCAACCCGATCACTACGGCATTTCTGGATATCGCTCTGGCCGGCTCTTCGAACATCTGCCCAAGCGTGCTGCGAACATCGCCGGTCAGCGCCTGGATATCACGAAAACGCTGGATGAAATGAATCGCAAAGTCGATCGACAGCCCCAGCGACAGGGAAGACAAAACGGCAATCGGCATGTCGTAGTCCTTGCCCATCCAGCCAATCAGTCCATAGGCACACAGAATGGTCAGCGCCAGTGGAATCATCGCCAGCAATCCATAGCGCAGGGAGCGGAACAGCAGAGTCATCATCACGAAAACCACCACAAACGCACCCAGCAGACTGCGTAACATGCCGCTGACCATGGCATCCTGCCACACTACATTGATAAAGGTCTTGCCGGCCCAGTTCACCTGAACCGTGTCTGGAAGAGGCGTGGCCTCGAGCGCCAGGCGTACCGAGTCCACAATTCGACTCATGTCCTGATTGTCACCACTTCGAAGCTGCAGCCAGATGGCCGCCGAATCGTAGTTGGGTGTGACCATATGCCACAAATCATCAGGACGATGCGAGGATTGGTACTGCAGCAGGGTTTGCGCGATGGCAGGCTGACTGTCGGGCACCCGATAGTCAGCGGCCTGTCCACTTCGAAGTTCGCGGTTGACGACCTTGATTGCATCGGCAAGCGCGCTGGTTTTGCCGACATCGCCGGTGTCCATCAATACCCCCTGAAGCTGTTCGATCAGAGCCACACCTTTTGGGGTTTGAAAATATCGCAATGCAGACTGACTGCGCTCAGCCGCTTGCATCAATGCCAGTAACTGTGGCTCATCATCCAGGTTTGCATCAAACAGGGCGTCGTCAAGCCGCATGACGATTTGATCCAGATCACTAGCACTGGCAGTCACCTCGAGGTCGTCGACTACTTGCTTCAATCCCGGATATCGATTCAGTAGCGCCGATTGAGCAGAGAGTTCCACCTGCAACGCTTTGACTACATCAGGGTCCTCATGTTCAAGCACCAGGAAGGCATCATAGGTGCCTGCAAAATGTCGATTCAGGACCTGATCCGAGATTCGGATTGGATGGCTTTCCTTGAACCAGCGCACTGGGTTGTCGTTGATCTGAATGTGCATGACACCACCAATACTCACCACCAGCAGGATCAGACTGAAGGCGATAATCGGCCACGGCCTGGCCACCGCAAAGCGACCCAGCTTGCGGACCGACCGGGCCAGAAGACTGCTGGCACTGGCGCCCGATTCAAGGCGCTTCAAGTTGGCTAGTTGTTTCTCCGAGGACCGAACGATCCATGCAGGAACAAGCACGATGGTGAGCACAAAGGCCAACAGAATGCCGAAGGCCACAAACGCCCCAAACACCTGGACTGGTGGAATGGGCGTCAGCAGCAGTGATGCAAATCCAATTGCCGATGTCACCGAGGTAAACAACATGGGTTTGAATAGATGACCTACCACGCGGCGGATGACCTCACGTCGGTCATCCCCCGGATGATAACGATCGGCAAACTCAGACAGGATATGCACCGAATCGACCACCGCAATGGGCATCAGAAAGATCGGGATCATGGAACTCATGATATGAACCGTGAAACCGAGCCCGATCAGCACCCCCATGGTGATGATGACGGTGGCCATCGCCACGATCATGGGCACAGTAATCAAGCGCAGATTTCGGAAAAACCAGGCCATCAGAAGAAAGATCACCAGCCCTGCCAGCGGAGCTGAAATGCCCATCTGAACAAACATCTCATGACCGAAGGACTCCTCGGCGACGGGCAGTCCCGCGATATGAAACTCATCATCGCCGCTGAACGCATCCATCTGTTCCCGCAGCGACTCCGAGATCGGATAACTGAGTGATTTGGATGACAGAGGCACATAGATCACCGCGGCTTTGCCATCGCCGGAAACCAGTGTGTTGTTGAGCAATGGTAATCTGCTGACGGCACGTTGTATTTCGGCGGCGCGGGCAGCGTTTTTGGGCGCCTGATTCATCATCCACTCGAAGCGGATGGTACCGGGCCCTTGCTGGCTGATATTATCCACTGTGGCCAGAGACATGACGTCGGGCCGAACCACTCCCTCCATGCCGAGTATGCTCTGCGACAGGGCATGCAGATTAGCCAGCGATTGAGGATTGTAGATTCCGTTGGCATTCGTCTCGTTGACGATGCCGACCACCAGAGCGTCATGCAGATTGAACCGCGTCTCGACAGCACTATGGTAAACCCGATCTGCCTGGGTCTCTGGCAGCATGTTTTGCGGGTCGGTATCGATATGAATTCGAGGCAGCTGGGTGGCCGCGAGCACTGCCAGCATAGCGGTCAGAATATAGATCAGAACTGGACGATTTGTTGCCAACCTTACAATCAGTGGAATGCTATTCATGAGTCTGTCAGTGCATTGGATGCAGATACTATATTAGATATTTCTAATTAATACAATTGTAATTTACAATATTATGAACTAACCTGTAGACACTTGATCAGACCCATGTGCACATGCCTCAGAACAACAACGCCGAACCCACCATCGACAGTCACAGCATGCAGAGCAATGCGCGCGAGGCCGCTCTGCTGCTCAAGACAATCGGCAATGAATATCGCTTGAGCATTCTATGCATCTTGCTGGATGGCGAGCGATCGGTAGGTGAGCTGAATCAACAGCTCGAGTTGAGCCAATCGTCTCTGTCACAACATCTGGCGGTGTTGCGAGATCAGGGATTGGTCACCACCCGGCGTGAAGCTCAGACCATCTACTATCAGGCCGCCAACAGTGATGCGCTGAAGATCGTCGAAGTGCTTCATGAAATCTACTGCCAGAACGTTGCATCGACTTGCCAGACCGCCTGATTCAGGATGAGGGAATGGCGCTGAAAAATAATTTACGGATCGGTGAAACCTTTTTCAAACTCCCCGGTCTATTAGTATAGTTGCAATGACAATGGAATCGTCTGACGAATGCGATCTCCAACCATGAGCATCGTCATTTGCAGCTGTCTGCCTCGGGTGCCGAGGAGTCAAGCTTCACAGCTTCCTCCCCTCACTCACCCCCTCTCCTCGGTATTCGGGGCGGACACTTCTTTTACTTGAATCACCTCATTATCACAGTTCGAAAGAACTGTGATTTTTTTTACCTATCAGACGACCATGCCATTCAGTTCCTGATGTTCATCGGTGACCCCATAGCGGCCACGCCCATCGACACTGACATGGGCCATGGCGCAGTCAGGATCGTGGGTGAAGAACAAGGCAACATCTCGTGATTGCTTGTCTATCAGAAAGGCTTTCTTCTCCTCGATCAGCAATTCGGGAAAGCGGTCATAACCCATGGAAACAGGCACATGAACCCAGGCTCTACCCGGAATCAAATCGGCGCAATAGACTACTGACTGTTGATCACCTCTGATCTCAGCCAGCATCAGCCTGGGGGTATGCCCATCACTGTATTCGAAGTGAACCCGTTTCCCCAGGCACTCGGCGTGTTCACCACTGACCAGTTCGACCCGGTCAGACGCCTCCAGAAGCGGCAACAATTCAGGAATGAACGAAGCGCGATCCCTGGCGTGCGGGTGGGCCGCGCGTTGCCAGCAGCCTTCGGAAATCACGAAACGCGCATTCGGAAACAGCAGTTCGGGTGACTGACCTTCCTTCCAGGCGCTGAGCAAGCCGCCCGCATGATCGAAATGCAGATGGCTGAGCACAACGATATCAATATCGCTGTGTTCAAGCCCATGCCTGGCCAGTGATTCAAGCAGCACATGATTGGACTCAACGACACCAAATCGCTCTCTTAGGCGCGGTTCGAAAAAGGCGCCTATTCCGGTCTCGAACAGCACCGTCTTGCCGTCCATATCCCGAACCAGTAGTGCGCGACAGGCCAGTGGGACACGATGCTGCTCATCTGGTGGCAACCACTTCGACCACATGGCACGAGGCACGTTGCCGAACATGGCACCGCCATCCAGCTTCTGTGTATTGCCTTCTATCGAATACAGCTTCATGGCGTTTTTGGTCCGACGATGGCGTGAGAGGATTCCCAGCGTGGATCGGAGGCCGCCTGTACCTCACCGCTGATGCGATCCCAGAGCACCACATTCATATTGCCCCAGGTTCGCTCGCTGACATTGACCTTGTGACCGCGATCACGTAATCCCTTGATCTGTTCAGCGGTCAGCGCGTCCTTTTCTGCGGAGATGACATCAGGCACATACTGATGATGTACGCGAGGACGACTCACCCACGACTGTGCATCATTCCCATCGACAAAATCCAGCAAACCCAGCAGCACCGTGGTGATGATCCGACTACCG
>QIKT01000042.1 GCA_003233095.1 Oceanospirillales bacterium
CGAATCGCATTATCATCAACGTCTCAGCCGCGTCAATCGTCTGGCGCGCCTCGGCAGCATCCAGATAATTGGCCAGTGTCAACGCATCCAGATCATCCAGACCCATCGAGTAGCGACTGATCCAGAGCAGTGTCTGCCAGTCACGAAGTCCACCAGGGCCTTCCTTGAGATTGGGTTCGAGGCGATGCACCGTGTCATGAAAACGATTGTGGCGCTTGATCTGCTCATCCAGTTTCGCTTCCAGATAGGCCCCAGGCTGCCACAAACCCTGATGTTGAATGGCCGACTGATAGTCGATGAAGGCCTCTGAATGCCCATTGATCAATCTGGATTCGAGCATGGCGGTGAAGGAAACCACATCGGCCTTTGCCATCTCGATGCACTGAGAGACGTTGCGGACCGCATGTCCGACATCCAGACTCAGGTCCCATAACTGTGTCAGAAATCGGTTCAAGGCTTCGCCTGCAGGCTTGCCGTCAAGCAATTGACTCGAATCGACAAGCACCAGCAGATCGACATCCGATCTGGGAAACAGCTCGCCCCGACCGTAGCCTCCAATTCCGATCAAACAGATTTCAGTCTGGTCCAAGCCCGCATTGCACCACAGTTGCACCAACAGCTCATCGATCGCATCACTCAATGAGGCGGTCAGTTGATGAGCAGTGTGCCCTTGATCCAGATGGATGATCTGGATAGCGCGGACTGAGTCCAGCCAGTCAATCAGCTGTGACTGATTGGCATTCGAAGGGACCGCAGGCAACACGGCACTCATGCAGGCGGTGGTGTCAGATGTCGTCATCGGGAAGACGGGTCAGCACCTCGAACCCATCATCGGTAACCAGAAGGGTGTGCTCCCACTGGGCCGAAAGGCTTCGATCACGGGTCTTGACCGTCCAGTCATCGGCCAGTAAACGCGTCTTGTACTTGCCCGCATTGATCATCGGTTCGATGGTGAAGGTCATCCCCGGGACTATCTGCTCCCGGGTTCCCGGTGTGCCCCAATGAAGCACTTGGGGATCTTCATGAAACATCTCCCCAATACCATGTCCACAATATTCCCGGACCACTGAGTAACGATGCGATTCGGCGTGTTCCTGAATCGAATGACCGATGTCTCCCAGATAAACGCCCGGCCGTACCATTTCGATCCCGGTCAACATGCATTCATGGGCCACCCGACAGAGTCGTTGTGCCAGAACGCTGGTTTTTCCAACCTGAAACATCTTGCTGGTATCACCATGAAAGCCATCCTTGATGACTGTGATATCAATATTGATAATGTCCCCATCCTTGAGGACTTTGTCGCTGGGGATTCCATGGCAGATCACATCGTTGACCGAGGTACAGATCGATTTCGGAAAGCCCTTGTAATTCAGCGGTGCGGGAATGGCCTGCTGTTCGTTGACAATATAGTCATGACAGAGAGTGTTCAGCTCATCGGTGGTCACACCCGGCTTGACATGCGAACGAATCATCGCCAGAACCTCGGCAGCCAAGCGTCCTGCCACGCGCATTTTTTCAATCTGTTCGGGAGTCTTGATACTGATGGCCATCTGCTTTTAGGTCCTGAAACGTCGGTTTAATGTCAAGCCGCAAATCATATCACAGGCCTCAATCGCTGTTCATCCGCCCAGCCTGTCGTTCCTTGGGCAGCAGATGGCATTCCATGCGCAGCCGACTCGGGCTACCATACGGGTCACAGTTGGCTGCGGAGCGATTACCGTGAAAAAAATTCTGCTCATGATTCTCATGGTCATCACTATTCTGGCGATCTTTCTGGCGGTGTACTTTGTCATCATAGCCTCGAAATCGCGAAGTGACAGCGCACCGGGCCTTACCGACGGACAACTTGCACCTTGCCCCGAATCACCCAATTGCGTCAGCTCCCAGGCAGCCGATGGCGACTCACATGCCATCACTCCAATACGACTGAGCAATGAGCACAGCCGTTTGGATATCGAGCAAGCCATTCGCAGCCTTGGCGGCACCATAGTGACCAGCGAGAGCAACTACCTGGCTGCTGAAGTCCGCTCCAGTCTGTTCGGTTTTGTGGACGATCTTGAGCTGCTCTTCGAGCCATCCGGCACCCTCGTCCATGTTCGGTCTGCTTCCAGAGTGGGCTACAGCGATCTGGATGCCAACCGCAAGCGAGTTGAGGCCCTCAGAGTCGTGCTGTCTCCCTGACGGTCGGCAATTAATTGTCGAAATCTGGCCTGCCTATTGGCCAGAGGGTTTGTTTCCCAGCTGAATCGTGTATAATTCGTCGGCTTTGTCCGCACTGTGGCAAGGCACAATTCGCACACATACCGACACGTGTCAAAGGGTGTCCATAGAACGGCAAATTGCCGATTGGTGGATTTTGACATGGGGTATGTGGAGGACAAACCCTGAAATCGCAGACTGCTCAAGACACCGGCTATTGACCGGAGGTGGCTCGATTTCGCCCGAATAACAGGATATTGACATGCCTAATTTCACCATGCGTCAGATGCTCGAGGCCGGCGTACACTTCGGTCACCAGACTCGTTACTGGAACCCCAAAATGGCACCGTACATTTTCGGTGCTCGCGGCAAGATCCACATCATCAATCTGGAGCAGACCATGCCCCAGCTGCGTGATGCGCTGAACTTCATCAGCAAACTGGCTGCCAAGCGCGGCAACATCATGTTCGTCGGCACCAAGCGTGCAGCGAGCAAAACCGTCATGGCCGAAGCCGCTCGATGTGGCTCGCCATTTGTCGCTAACCGCTGGCTGGGTGGGATGTTGACCAACTACCGCACCGTCCGCCAGTCCATCAAGCGACTGCGTGACCTGGAACGGATGCACGAAGACGGTTCACTGGACAAGCTGACCAAGAAAGAAGGTCTGTCACGTAGCCGCGAATTGAATAAGCTTGAAAAGAACCTTGGCGGCATCAAGGACATGAAAGGACTGCCCGATGCGCTGTTCATTCTGGATGTGGGCTACGAGTCCATTGCCATCCAGGAAGCGAAGAAGCTGGGCATCCCGGTCATCGGCGTGGTCGACACCAACCATGACCCAGACAATGTCGATTACATGATCCCCGGCAATGATGACGCCATCCGCGCCATCAAGTTCTACGCCTCTCTGGCCGCTGATGCCATCCTCGAAGGTCGCGCCTCTGCGCCACAGATTGGCAAGAACGCTGACGAGTTTGTCGAACTGGATGCTGAGGGCAACCCGATCGAGAACAAGGAACGCAAGTCAGCCAAAGCCAAGCCAGCCGCCAAGAAAGCAGCACCCAAGAAAGCAGCTGCCAAGAAGACTGTTGACAAGGCAGAGGACAAGGGCGAAGCCAAGTCTGATGAAAAGCCTGCTGCTGAAGCCAAGCCTGACGAAAAGCCTGCCGCTGAAGTCAAAGCTGACGAAAAGCCTGCTGCTGAAGCCAAGTCTGACGAAAAGCTTGCTGCTGAAGTCAAAGCTGACGACGCCAAGACCGAAGAGGCTGCCGAGAAGCCAGTCAAGAAGGCTGCTGCCAAGAAGACCGTTGCCAACAAAGAAAAGCCTGCCGAGGACGCCAAAGACGGTTCCGACAGCGACAAGGCGTCTGACAGCAAGGACTGATTGGACTATGTTGGCCGACCATACCGGTCGGCCACTTCAAACAGATAGACAATGCTCGACAGCGATTCAGGCTGCCGAGCTGAAACAGGACAAGAGGAACGTACAATGGCTGTAACTGCCGCACTCGTAAAAGAACTCCGCGAAATGACTGGCGTCGGCATGATGGAATGCAAAAAGGCCCTGGTTCAAAGCGATGGCCATATCGAATCTGCCCGCGAAAACCTGCGCAAGGCTGGTCTGGCCAAAGCCGACAAGAAGTCTGGCCGGGTTGCCGCTGAGGGCAAGATCGTCACGGCGATCAGTGACGATCATCACAAAGCCATCATGGTCGAAGTCAACTCCGAGACCGACTTTGCAGCCAAGGAAACAATGTTTATCTCCTTTGGCGAAGCCGTTGCCAAGGTTGCATTGGACACCGACACCACTGAGGTCGACCATCTGATGGCCGCACAGGCGCCACAGGGCGGCACACTGGAAGAAGCCCGTCAGACTCTGGTCGCCAAGATTGGCGAAAACATCCAGGTGCGCCGCACCAGCATGATTGCTACCGAGAATGGTAACATTGGCAGCTACGTCCACGGTGACCGCATCGGCGTTCTGGTGGAGCTGGCCGGTGGCGACACTGATCTGGCACGCGACCTGGCCATGCACATTGCTGCGTCCAACCCGCAATTCGTTGACGAGTCGCAAGTCCCTGCAGATGTGATGGACAAGGAGCGCGAAATTCTGGCCGCTCAAGCGAAGGATTCAGGCAAGCCCGAGGAAATCATCGACAAGATGGTCGCCGGTCGCCTGCGCAAGTACCTGGCAGAGATCACTCTGGTGGGTCAGCCTTTCATCAAGGATCCTGACCTGACCGTCGCCAAACTGCTGGCCAAGCACGACGCCTCAGTGGTCGGATATCAGCGCCTTGAAGTGGGTGAAGGGATTGAACGCAAGGAAGAGAACTTCGCTGACGAAGTCATGGCACAGGTTCGTGGCAACTGATCCAACCGTCAAATACAAGCGCATCCTCCTCAAGCTGAGCGGGGAAGCGCTGATTGGCAATGAAGATTACGGGATCGATCCGGCAATGATTCGCCGCATCGCTGCCGAAATCAAGGAAGTCAATCAGGCCGGCGTGCAGATTGGGATCGTCATAGGCGGTGGCAACATCTTCCGCGGTGCCGGACTGGCTGCGACCGGCCTGGATCGGGTCACCGGTGATCACATGGGCATGCTCGCCACGGTCATGAATTCGCTGGCGTTGCAGGATGCGCTTGAAAAACTCGACGTCAATGCCCGAGTCATGTCGGCCATCAAGATCAATGAGGTCTGCGAAGACTACATTCGTCGCCGTGCGATTCGACACCTTGAAAAAGGCCGAGTCGTGATCTTTGCTGCCGGCACCGGCAACCCGTATTTCACGACCGATTCAGCGGCCGGTTTGCGCGCTTCTGAAATCAATGCCGATCTGATGCTCAAAGCAACCAAAGTGGACGGCATCTACACTGATGACCCGGTTCTGAACCCTGATGCCAAACGCTACGAGCACCTCAACTACGACGAACTGATCGAGCGCCGACTGAACATCATGGACACAGCCGCTGTTGCCTTATGCCGGGATCAACAGGTCCCATTACGCATTTTCGACGTCTATCAGAAAGGTTCGCTGATGAAGATCATTCACGGCGAAAATATCGGCACTCTGGTCTACGCTCAGGGCTGAAGTTCGACCGCATACAGTAAGGGCCCAGGCTTGCCTCGGGCCTGCCATGCATCAATTCGGACCGCCCTATGACCATTTGCTGACCATGACGGTTGGCGGTTCGACTTAGTCCAGTCGGACCTATAGAATACCTGCATATTCACGGAGACTGGCACCCCATGTTGAACGACGTCATAACTGATGCAAAGACCCGCATGGGGCAAAGCATCGAACACCTCAAAACCGAATTGAGCAAGATCAGAACCGGGCGGGCTCACGCCAGCCTGCTGGATCACCTGAAAGTCGATTTCTACGGCACATCAACACCCATCTCACAGGCTGCGAATGTCTCGGTATCCGATGCACGCACCCTGACGGTCCAACCGTGGGACAAATCCATGGTCAGCCCGATCGAAAAAGCGATCCTGGAGTCCGATCTCGGCCTGAATCCGAATACCGCCGGAACGCTGATCCGAATCGTGATTCCAGCCCTCACCGAAGAGCGCCGCCGCGACCTGACCAAAGTGGTTGGCAAGGAAGGCGAAAACGCCAAGATCGCCATCCGCAACATTCGACGAGACGCCATCCAGAGCCTCAAGGAAAAAGAGATCAGCCAGGACGAGCAGCGACGTGCTGAGGGACAGGTCCAGGAACTGACCGATGAGTGTGTGCTGAAAGTGGATGACGTGGTTCGGCTCAAAGACGCCGAGCTGATGGAAATCTGACCTGTTCGAACAACGCATGCCTTCACAGCCCTACAACTCATTGCGCCCGCGCCATGTTGCCATCATCATGGATGGCAATGGTCGATGGGCACAAAAGCGAAAGCGTCCTCGTACCTTTGGCCACCAGGCCGGGGTCAAGGCAACTCGCATGGTCGTTGAAAATTGCGCGAGGCGAGGCATCGACGTGCTGACCCTGTTCGCATTCAGCAGTGAGAACTGGCAGCGCCCCAGCCAGGAAGTCAATCGCCTCATGGACCTGTTCATGCGGGCACTGGACAAGGAAGTTGACGTGCTGGACAACAACAATATCCAGCTGCACTTCATTGGTGATCACACCGCGCTGAGTAATGAGCTGCAGTGTCAGATGGAAACCGTTCAACAACGCACCGCTTGCAACGATGGCCTGAAGCTGATTATCGCCATGAATTATGGCGGCCGCTGGGACATTGTCGAGGCGTCTCGCAACATGGCGCGAGACATTCAACTCGGTCGCTTGCAACCAGCACAGATTGACGAATCTATCATGTCACGCTACTGCCAGCTCGGTGACTTCGCCGATCTGGATCTGATCATTCGCACCGGCGGCGAGAAACGAGTCAGCAACTTTCTACTCTGGCAGCTGGCTTACAGCGAACTGTTCTTTACAGACACCTTGTGGCCGGATTTTGATGAGACCGACCTGGATACCGCGCTGAACAGCTACGCGAAACGACAGCGTCGTTACGGCTGCACGGGTTCTCAGGCCATCGCTAACAATGCTTAAACAGCGCATCCTGACAGCACTGGTCATTGGCCCACTGCTGATCGCGCTGATCCTGTTTCTGCCAGAACGATGGTGGGACGCTCTGGTCGTGGTGTTTTTCGCCGCCATTGCATTTGAATGGACGCGCCTGTCCGGGGTCAACGCCATGACCCCTCGCCTGATTCTCAGCGTCTGCATGATCGCGCCCGTCGCGATCATGCTGTTCGTCCCACAATGGAATACGAAGCCCCTGATTCTTGCCGGAACCCCTCTGTGGTTGCTGGCTACGACATGGCTCAGCCAGCGGCGATTTCTTGGCGAAGATACTCCGCTGAGCACGAGCCTCAAGGTCTTTTTCGGTGCATTGGTGGTCCTGATCGCGGCCCTATCGATGGACGGAATCCTGGCACAGCAAGCGGGACGTCACTTGCTGCTGCTGCTGTTTATTCTGATCTGGGCAGCAGATGTCGGAGCCTACGTCTTCGGCCGGCTGTTCGGACGACACAAGCTCTCTCCACAGATCAGTCCCGGGAAGACCTGGGAAGGGCTCGTTGGTGGCCAGATCGTGGTGATTGCTGCGGTGCTGATCGCCACTCGATTTGCCTGGTTCGAGTCCTTTGCGACTGGACCCATGATTGCACTGGCGGTGCTGACCGCACTGGCCTCGGTCATCGGCGATCTGTTTGTCAGCCTGCTCAAGCGTCAACGCGGACTGAAGGACACCGGTCGCCTGTTTCCAGGCCATGGCGGCATGCTCGACCGATTTGACTCACTGATGGCCGCCTTGCCGATCTTTCTCTCCGGCATTCTTCTCTTTGGTCTGAAGATTGGAGTGGCCACATGATCTTGACGATACTGCTGAGCGTATTCTGGTTGCTGGTCGCCCTGCTGATTCTGGTCACCATTCATGAGTACGGCCACTACTGGGTGGCTCGGCGTTTCGGTGTCGGCATACGACGTTTTTCAGTCGGCTTTGGAAAGCCCATCTGGATGCGTACAGGTGCTGATGGCACCGAGTATGCACTGGCCATGATCCCGCTGGGCGGTTATGTCAGCATGGTCGATGAACGAGAAGGCCCTGTGCGGCCTTCACAACGTGACTCGGCGTTCAATCGCAAACCCGTTAGTCAGCGAATCGCCATTGTCGCTGCCGGCCCTATCGTCAACCTGTTGTTTGCGGTCTTTGCCTTCTGGCTGATGTTCATGATTGGTGTCGAGGAAAACAGGATGCTGCTCGGTGACACCCACGGTGTTGCCGCTGAGTCCGGACTGGTTCGAGGCGATCGAATCATCGCCATTGATGGTGCAGAGGTTGAAACTGTTCAGCATTCGATAATCTCACTGATGCCCCGTGCACTGGATCGGGAGGACACACTCATCACGGTCGAGTCCTCTGCTGGCAGCATCCGCGAGGAAACGCTGCGATTCAGTCAACTGCCGGATGACTTCAGCGAAGAGCGACTCATCGAACAATCCGGACTGGCATTGTACAGACCGAGAATGAAGCCAGTCATTGCCGAAGTCGCTCCGGAAACGCCTGCACAGCGCGCCGGGCTGCTTGCGGGTGATCTGATTGTGCAGATCAACGACCAGATCATCGAGACTCAGGCGCAGGTCTCTACCGCGATCATGTCCGAAGGCGAAGGCGGCCAGCCCTTGTCCATTCTGGTCGATCGTTCCGGGGAACGACTCAGCATAAATCTGCTGCCAGAGCTGACCGACATCGACGGCGACGCGCGCCTTCGCATCGGTATCATGCAACAAGGTGGCCAGGAAGCCCTGCTGGACCCGGACGACTACAACCGCTTTTTTACCGTCATGCAGTATGGCCCGGGCGAATCATTGCTGAAGGCCTTCGCTGAGATGAAGCTGATGACTGTCGGCACCTACCATCTGATTTCACGGATGCTGACCGGCGTTGCGTCAACCAGGAATCTTTCCGGCGCCATCACCATTGCCGATTTCTCACGACAATCTGCCGAACTGGGCCTGGCGCGATTCCTGGCGTTCCTGGCCTTGCTCAGCCTGAGTCTGGGAATTCTCAACTTGTTGCCGATCCCCCTGCTCGACGGTGGGCATTTGATGTATTACTTTGTAGAATTGATCAAAGGTAGCCCGGTTTCCGAAAATATTCAGATCGCAGGCCAGTATGTTGGCCTCCTGATCATCGGATTCCTGCTGACTCTGACTTTTTATAACGATATTTTACGACTCGTGTCGTAGAATTTTCTTCTGAACTGATACCCGTACTTGAGACTGCCTATGAAAAAGCTCATCGTCTGTGGACTGATACTGTGGCTGTTGACTCCAGTCGTAATGGCCCTGACACCATTTACCATCTCCGATATCCGAATCGAGGGACTGGAACGGATCTCTGATGGAACGGTGTTCAGCTACCTTCCTCCGGAGGTTGGAGACAGCCTCGATCAAGATCAGGCCACCGACGCCATGCGAGCGCTGTTTCGCACCGGTTTCTTCGAGGACATCGTGTTCGAGCAACAGGGCACCATCCTGGTCATTCGAGTGCTTGAAAGGCCCGCCATTTCCGAAATCGAGATCAATGGCAACAAAGACATCAAAACCGAAGACCTGGAAAAGGCCCTGCAAGACTTCGACATGTCCGAAGGCGATGTGTTTCAGCGCATCACGCTAGATAGAATTCAGCAATCGCTGACCCGCGAATACAACAATCGGGGCAAGTACAACGTCACGATCGAACCGAAGGTCGAGGAGCTGCAGCGCAATCGAGTCAAGATCTCACTGGAAATCGATGAAGGCAAGGCGGCACGCATCAAGCACATCAACATCGTCGGCAACCAGGCATTCAGCGATGAGGAAATCCGTGAGGAATTCGATTCCAGCACCAAAAGCTTCTTGTCCTGGTACACCAAGGATGACCAGTATTCCAAGGAAAAACTCGAAGGCGATCTGGAAGTCCTGACCTCGTTCTACAAGGATCGTGGCTATCTGGACTTCGAAATCGAGTCCACCCAGGTCTCGATCAGCCCGGACAAGCAAGATGTGTTCATTACCGCCAACATTCGCGAAGGCGACATCTACACCATCTCCGAAATTCGACTGGCCGGTGAATTTGTAGTGCCCGAAGCGAGTCTCAGACGTCTGGTGACCCTCAAGGATGGCGACATCTTCTCTCAGAAGAAACTCGAAGCGAGCACCTCGAATATTTCACAGTCTCTAGCCAATGTCGGCTATGCCTTTGCCAACGTGATCCCCGATTTCCAGATCAACAAGAACGATCAGACGGCAACCGTGACTCTGTTCATTGACCCTCGCAAGCGTGTCTATGTCAGGCGCATTAACTTTTTTGGCAACATCAAGACCAAGGACGAAGTGCTGCGGCGTGAATTGCGCCAGTTCGAGGGCGGCTGGTTTTCACAAATTGCACTGGATCGTTCCAAGCTCCGCTTGCAGCGATTGAGCTACATCGGCAACGTCAGCATCGACACGCCAGAGGTACCAGGAAGTGATGATCAGGTCGACATCAACCTGACCATTGAGGAGACCACCACCGGCACCTTCACGTTCGGCTTCGGCTATTCTCAGTTGTCAGGTCTGATCACGTCGTTGGCACTGAACCAGGATAACTTTCTCGGCTCGGGCAAACTGCTCGGCGTCACGGTGAGCAAATCGAGCTTCTTTGAGCAGTTCAGTCTGTCCTACACCGATCCATACTGGACCGATGACGGTGTCAGCCGTGGCTTCAACCTGACGGCTCGAACTCTCAACCAGGGCGAGGCCAATATTGCCAGCTTCATCGCTGACACCGTCTCAGCCTCAGTCAGCTTCGGCATTCCGGTAACCGAGGTCGACCGATTCCGTCTGCTGATTGGTGCAGAAAGCACCGAAATCACACCCTTCGGTGGCTCGGGCGACGAAATCCGCGATGAACTGGAGTTCTACGGCGATGACTTCACGACCTACCGCAGTGAACTGACCTGGACTCGCGACACCCGCAATCGCTTCTTCAATCCGTCCAACGGTTCCAGACAGCGCGCCTCGCTCGAACTGGCGCTGCCCGGCAGTACCGCCGAGTTCTACAAGCTTCAATATGACAGCAGCATTTTCTTGCCGCTGAGCCGAAACCTGACCCTGGCACTGTCCAGCAATCTGGGTTATGGCGATATCTACGGCAGCGAGGACAGCGGATTCGGACTGCCGTTCTTCGAACACTTCTTCGGCGGCGGTGTGCGCGACGTCCGCGGCTTTGATGACAACACCCTCGGCCCACGAACCTCGTTCAGTGCCGAAGATCCGGACACCGGAGTCGTGACGACCGTCGAAGGCCGGCCATTTGGCGGTGACCTCAAGGTCTCCGGTGGCGCAGAACTGATCTTTCCGATCCCGTTTGCCAAAGAATCACGAAATACCCGTCTGTCCTGGTTTGTGGACTTCGGTCAAGTCTATTCAGATCTCGACGACTTTGACGCCGGCCGAATACGCTATTCCACCGGTCTGTCATTGCGCTGGCAAGCACCGGTTGGACCGGTGATCATCAACCTGGTCAAGGTGCTCAATGAAGAGATTGGTGACGATACAGAGACCATTCAGTTCGCCTTCGGAGATTTCTTCTAGAGCTACATCACGAGATTAC
>QIKT01000099.1 GCA_003233095.1 Oceanospirillales bacterium
TGCTGGGTATCGCGGTTGCCGTAGACCAATGTGACCTGGCTGCTAGGCTCGGTTTCCAGAATGGTGCCGAGGATCGACATCATTGGGGTGATGCCGGAGCCTGCGGCGCAGAGCAGATACGAGCGGGCCAGATCAGCCTCGCAGTCGACGGTGAAGCGACCTTGCGGTGCCATAACTTCGATGACGTCGCCGACCTTGAAGTTGTCGTTGGCATGGTTCGAGAACAGGCCGTGCGGGTGGCGCTTGATGGCGACGCGCAGCTCGTTGTCGGACGGCGCTGAGCAGATCGAATAGCTGCGGCGGATCTCTTCGCCGTCGAGCTTGAGTTTCAGCGACAGGTGCTGGCCTGGCTTGTAGGCATAATCGTCTGCCAGATCGTCAGGTATGGCGAAGGCCACCGAGATGGTATCGGGGGTCTCGCTGCGGATGTCGCGAATGGTCAGTGGATGAAAGTGAGCCCGGGTCATATGCACTTGAAGTAGTCAAAGGGTTGCAGACAGTCATCGCAGTGGTACATCGCCTTGCAGGCGGTGGAGCCGAATTCACTGATCAGTTTGGTCTGAGTCGACTGACAGTGTGGGCATTCGATAGTCGGATCGGCGCCCATCAGGACTTTCTTTGAGTGGGTGTCTTTTTCCGGCGGTGCGATGCCGTAGTCGCGCATCTTCTCGCGACCGGCGTCGGAAATCCAGTCGCTGGACCAGGCCGGGGCATAGACGGTGTCGATCTCGACCGCGCAGCCAGTGCTGGCCAGGATGGCGCGGATGTCCTGCTCGATGGTGTTCATGGCTGGACAGCCGCTGTAGGTTGGGGTGAGCGTGATGCGGATCAGGCCGGGCTGGATGTCGACGCCGCGGATGACGCCCAGGTCGGTCACCGTCAGCACCGGAATTTCCGGATCGAAGACCTGATCAAGCAACGCCTGAATCTCAGCGCGCGTCTGGATGGCTACCATTGCAAGCCAGGATGCGCGCGCTGGATGAACTGCAGCTCGGTCAGCAAGTGGCCGAGGTGTTCGGTGTGCTCGCCGTTGCGACCGCCGGATTGTCGCCAGGTGTCTTCCGGGCGCGTGAGGGTGGCGGCTGTCAGGACCTCGTCGATCATGCTGTCCCACTTGGGCTTGAGCGCGGCCAGGTCGACGGCGATGCCGGCGTCCAGCAGCTCACGGTCCAGGTCGGTCATTTCGAACAGCTCGAAGTGGTAACCCCAGACTTCATCGAGTGCAGTCAGGATGCGCTGATGGGATTCTGCTGTGCCATCGCCCAGGCGCAGCATCCAGCTGTGGGTGTGTTTCCAGTGATAGCGCGATTCCTTGATTGCCTTGCCGGCGATACCGGCCAGGACGGGGTCTTTGGACTGCATCAGCGCTTCGAAGAACAGCACGTAGAACGGGTCGACGATGCACTGGCGGGCGATGGTCTCGGCGAAGTCGCCGCGCGGTAGCTCGAAGATGAGCCGGTTGCGGAATTCGCGGTCATCGCGGAAGTAGGCTAGCTGGTCTTCGTCCCTGCCCTCCCCTTCGACGGTAGCGGCATGATCGAGAAACATCCGCGCCCGACCGATGTAGTCCAGCGAGATGTTGATCAGGGCGATGTCTTCTTCCAGATACGGGCCGTGAGAGCACCACTCGGACAGGCGGTGGCCCAGGGTCAGGGCGTCGTCGCCCAGACCGATGGCATATTGCGCGATGGACAGATTGTGATTACTGCTGGCCATCAGATGTTCTCGACGCCGTCGGGTACGGTGTAATAGGCTGCGTGCCGGTAGGGCTTGTCGTCCATCGGGTCGAAGAAGGCTTCGTCCTCGGACTCCTGCGAAGAGGTGATGTCGTCGGAGCGCACCACCCAGATGCTGACGCCCTCGGAGCGACGGGTGTAGACGTCGCGGGCGTACTGCAGGGCCATTTCGTCGTCTTCAGCGCGCAGGGAGCCGACGTGCTTGTGATCCAGCCCGCGACGCGAGCGGATGAAGACTTCGTACAGTTCGAGACCTTCTCCGGGGTTCATCAGGCCACCTGCCCGGATGCTTTGGCGCGCTGCTTGGCGTCATAGGCCAGAGCCGCTTCGCGAACCCAGGCACCCTCATTGTGGGCGGCCTTGTGGTGAGCAATGCGCTGGCGGTTGCACTTGCCATTGCCCTTGATGACGTTGAAGAACTCGTCCCATTGGATCTCGCCGATGTCGTAGTGACCGCGCTCCTCGTTCCATTTCAGATCGGGGTCTGGGATAGTCAAGCCAATGTGCTCGGCTTGCGGGATGGTCTGGTCGATGAATTTCTGGCGCAGCTCGTCATTGGAATAGCGCTTGATCTTCCAGGCCATCGACTGCGCCGAGTTCGGTGAGTTGTCGTCTGGCGGGCCAAACATCATCAGCGACGGCCACCAGAAGCGGTTCAGGGCGTCTTGCGCCATCTGCTTCTGAGCCTCGTTGCCTGCTGCCAGCACGGTCATGATTTCAAACCCCTGGCGCTGGTGGAAGCTTTCTTCTTTGCAGATGCGAACCATGCCGCGGGCGTAAGGGCCGTAAGAGGTACGGCACAGCGGCACCTGATTGACGATGGCTGCCCCATCGACCAGCCAGCCAATGGCGCCGATATCGGCCCAACTGACGGACGGGTAGTTGAAGATGCTGGAGTACTTGGCCTTGCCGGACTGGAGGTCGGCGTTCATCTTTTCGCGCGGCTCGCCGAGGGTCTCGGCGGCGCTGTAGAGGTACAGACCATGACCGGCTTCGTCCTGGACCTTGGCCAACAGCACGGCTTTGCGACGCAGCGACGGTGCGCGGGTAATCCAGTTGCCCTCAGGCTGCATGCCGATAATTTCTGAATGCGCATGCTGGGAAATCTGCCGGATCAGCGTGCGCCGATAGGCATCAGGCATCCAGTCCTTCGGCTCGATCTTCTGCTCGCTATCAACTCGGGCCTGGAAGGCGTCGAGTTCTGCTTGAGTCTGCTCGTCTATGGCTTGGGTCATGTCCTGCTCCAGGGCAATTTCAGGGCGCCACAATAGCGCATGGCCCATCAAATTCTGTGTGTGCAATGATAGCACTGGAGAGGGTTGCTGGGCCATGCGCTGGATCAATTGGGGTGAGGGCTTGTGGTGGGTGCGCTTGGCTGCTCGTTGAGTTGATTGTCTTCTCCCTTCGGTGAAGGGAGACCGAGAGGGATGCGGCACGTAGTGACGTTGGGATGATGATGCCTCGTGGTGAGTCATTCAGATAGCACCTGGGCATGTTGAGTTTGAGCCGCCGATCCAATCGCTCCGCGATCATTCTCCCCAACCCTCCATTCGTGGAAGGAGGGAGCATATCTCGCCAGAGGCAATGATTTTGAATTTGACCTGCCTCCCCACTTGCTGACGCTGCCTCGTGACCAGATTCAACCGGGGAAAGTCGGCAGAGGTCCATTTCTTTTGGTTACGCCGCGAAGGGGAGGCAAAGAAAAGTGATTCGTCATCAGACGAAATCTGAGCTCAAACAACAAGGAAAAACCGAGCCGCCAACAAACGAAAACAGAACAAGAAAAAGGCCCCGCGGTCGCCCGGCCGTCAAAGATGCCCGATGGCCTTGTCACCAATATCGCTGCGATACTGAACCCCATTAAAATGAATCTGATCAGCGGCATAGTAGGCCCGCGCTTTGGCATCGGGCAGGTCGTCGCCCAGGGCAGTCACGCAGAGGACTCGGCCGCCGGCCGTCACTACCTGATCACCCACCAACTTGGTGCCGGCATGGAAGACGTGACCGCCCTCGCCTGCCACGGCTTCAAGGCCGGTGATTGGATCACCCTTGGGGCAGGATTTCGGGTAGCCCTTCGCGGCCATGACCACGCCGACAGCAGCCTGAGGGTTCCACTCCACCTCGCGCTGATCGAGCGTGCCCTCCAGCGATGCATGGCACAGGGAGACCAGGTCGGAGTCCAGTCGCATCAAGACTGGCTGGGTTTCCGGGTCGCCGAAGCGGACGTTGAATTCGAGCACGTTCAGATTGCCGTCAGGACTGATCATCAGACCGGCATACAGAAACCCGGTGAACGGATGACCGTCCTGCTTCATACCGGCTAGCGTAGGCTCGATGACCTGTTCGAGGATCTTCTGGTGCATGGCCTCATCGACCAGTGGTGAGGGCGAGACCGCGCCCATGCCGCCGGTGTTCTCGCCCAGGTCGCCGTCGAGCGCGGCCTTGTGATCCTGCGAGGATGCCAGGGGGACGTATTGGTTCTCCCCGCAGAGGCAGATGAAGCTGGCTTCTTCGCCGCTGAGAAATTCCTCGACGATGATGCGATGGCCAGCGTCGCCAAAGGCGTTGCCTTCAAGCATGTCGCGGGCCGCATCACAAGCCTCATCTTGGGTCTGGGCGATGATGACGCCCTTGCCGGCGGCCAGGCCGTCGGCCTTGATCACCATCGGCAGGCTCAGGGTGTTGATGAAGGCCAGCGCCGGTTCGAGCTGTTCGAAGCTCTGATAGGCCGCGGTCGGAATGCCGTGTCGCTGCATGAAGGCCTTGCTGAAGGACTTGGACGATTCGAGCTGGGCGGCGGCTTGGGTCGGGCCGAAACAGGGCAGATCGGCGGCGCGAAACGCATCCACAATCCCCATGCTCAGCGGCTGTTCGGGGCCGACGATGGTCAGGCCGATGTCGCGCTCGCGGGCAAACTGCAGCAAGCCATCCAGATCAGTCGCCGACAGATCGATATTCATGACGCCATACGCTTGCGCCGTGCCAGCGTTGCCAGGCGCGACGAAGACGTTGTGTACGCGCTTGGATTGGGCCGCTTTCCAGGCCAGGGCGTGCTCGCGGCCGCCTGAACCGATGATCAGAATGTCCATGTGCGCTCTCTCCTCAGTGTCTGAAGTGTCGCATGCCGGTGAAGGCCATGACCATGCCATGTTCGTTGGCCGCGTCGATCACTTCCTGATCGCGCATTGAGCCGCCCGGCTGGATGACGGCGGCAATGCCGGCTTCGGCGGCAATGTCGATGCCGTCGCGGAACGGGAAGAAAGCGTCTGAGGCCATCACCGATCCAGGCACCTCAAGACCGGCATCGGTGGCTTTCATGCCGGAGATCCGGGCGCTGATGACCCGGCTCATCTGACCGGCGCCAATACCGATGGTGCGTTGATCGCGGGCGTAGACAATGGCGTTGGACTTGACGAACCTGGCGATCGTCCAGGCAAACATCAGGTCCTTGAGCTGGGCCGCATCGGGTGCCTTGTCGGTGACGATTTTCAGATCCCCGACGCTGATCTGGCCGAGATCCTGATCCTGAACCAGCAGGCCGCCGCTGACGGCTTTGAGGTCGGGCAGTGAGCCATCAGAGGAAAACGGGCCGGTTTCCAGCACGCGGACGTTCTTCCTGGCGGCCAGAATGGTACGCGCCTCATCCTCCAGCGCCGGGGCGATCAGCACTTCGAGAAACTGCTGATCGATGATGGCCTTGGCGGTGGTTGCGGTGAGGGTCTGATTGAAGGCCAGGATGCCGCCGAAGGCCGAGGTGGCATCGGTATCAAAGGCGCGCTGATAGGCGGTCAGCTGATCATCAGCCAGCGCGACGCCGCAAGGGTTGGCGTGCTTGACGATCACACAGGCAGGTTGATTGGGCAGATTGCGCACACAGGCCAGCGCCGCATCGGCGTCGGCGATGTTGTTGTAGGACATCGGCTTGCCCTGCAGCAGGGTGGCCGCGGCCAGCGTGCCGGGACGCTTGGGGCCGCGCTGATAGAAGGCGGCGTTCTGATGCGGGTTCTCGCCGTAGCGCAAGGATTGGATCAGCGTGCCGCCGGTTATGAAGTGGTCAGCGGTCTCGACCTCGTACTGGGTCGACAGGTACTGGCTGATGGCCATGTCGTAACTGGCGGTGTGGCCGTAGGCCTTGGCGGCCAACTGCTGGCGCACCCGGTCGGGGATCCCGCCGTCGACGATCGCGGCCATCACGGCGGCGTAGTCGTCCGGGTTGGTGACGATGGTGACCCGTTCATGGTTCTTGGCGGCCGCACGGACCATGGCCGGACCACCGATGTCGATTTGCTCGATGGCATCGGCAAGTTGGCAGTCCGGATCGGCAATGGTGTCTTCGAAGGGATACAGATTGACCACCACCAGGTCGATTGCGTCGATGCCCTGCTCGGCCATCACCGCCTCATCAACACCAGAACGCCCCAGAATACCGCCGTGGATCGTCGGATGCAGGGTCTTGACCCGACCGCCCATGATTTCCTTGAAACCAGTGTGATCACTGACTTGAGTGACGGCAATACCGGCCTCCATCAATGTTCTGGCGGTGCCGCCGGTCGACAGCACGATGTAATCATGTTGAATCAGCGTCCGGGCGAGGTCAATCAGACCGGTTTTGTCTGAGACGCTCAGAAGCGCGTGCGGGCGGTTTGCCTTGGATTGGGTCACGGGTGAATTCCTGAAGACTGTTGGGCTTGGGTATTCGGCACCTCGGATCGAATTCGGAGCGGTGCCTGCCTGCTGGAATTCGTCTGATCTGGGTGTTACTGGTCGTTGTCGAGTTGACTGATCTTCTTGCGCAGGGTACCGCGATTAAGGCCCAGAATGCGCGATGCGCGGGTCTGGTTATCGTCGGCATAGTCGAGGACTTCTTCGAGCATGGCGCGATCGAACTGCAGCAGGAACAGCTTATACAGCTGATCGGGCTCATGCTCGCCCATGTCACGAAGGTAGCGTTTCACACAACGGCGCACGCAGGTATCCAGCGCGGATGCCTGATCGCTTTCATCGTGTTCGTTGGTATCCACAAGGATGTTGATGTTGCCCTCAAGGGTCATCGGGCGTGCAGCCGGTCGTGCATGATCATTCCCCACCAGAAAACCAGTCTTGTCGGCGGCGACAAGGGCGAACATCATACTCCCGCCGCTTGGCCCTCATCAAGGCGTGTTTCACAAAATTTGCATTTAGTCCGGGGACGACCTGCAGAATCGGCACGATCATCGCTGTTTTACGGACTGAATTGGTCGCTTCAGTACGAACAGGCTGCTATTCCTCGCCTTGTTTTTGAAGCATGACCGGGAGGGATGCGACACGCCGTGTTGTTTGAGCAAGTGATTCCAGTTCAGGCGAGACCCCGACGGTTGGATTGCACAGATAGATTCAGGCTCCGATCCAATCGCTTCGCGATCATCCATCCCGGCCTTCCTTCGTGGCAGGAAGGAGTTTGGCCTTCATCCTCTCTTCTTGGCGCCGCCTCGTGACCGGATTCAAACGGGGGAACAGCGATCACCTGTCTGAGGCCAAAGGTCGAGTTGCGCAGCGCCCCGTTTGGATTCGGCAAGTCAGCTGGGGCGCATTTCTTTTCGTTAGTTTGCTTTTTGCGGGGAAAGAAAAGTGACTCGCTTGTCAGGCGAAACCTGAGTCAGAACAACAGCGGAAAAATGAATCGCTTGCAGGCAAAACTGAACAGGAACGAATACTCAGGGGCCTGACCTCCTCAGAGGAACAAAAGAAAACATCCCATCACAAAAACGAAAACTCAAACGCCACTGCATCATTCCCAGGATCCACCACTTCAAAGGCTAGTGGCAGCAACACACCTGATTTCAGGCCAGCCTCGGCCCGCTCGACGTTCTCCAGATACTCCTCGGGCTGAAAGCGCCGCATGGCCACCCGCTGGCCGTTGAAGTCCGACAGGGTGATCTCGATCACCGGGAAACCCTGGGTGAAGTCAGCTTCGTTGACCATGGTGGCACTGATGATCAGCGCATCTTCAACGCTGGGATGCGGCTCGATGTTGCGGCTGACCAGTGAGATTTTGTCCAGGTCATGCGGAAAGTCGATGCGACAGCCCAGCCAGCCACAGACGGTGACCAGCACCGGTCTGAGGTTGCTTTTCTGTGCCATGCGATTGCCGTCAAACCAGGTAACCTGGGCCAGCAGGCCGACTATGGCCAACAGTGCAGCAACGCCCCACATCGCCGGCCCGATCCAGCGGGGTGCAGAGCGGTGGGTGACCAGAACGGCCGGCTGAATGCCAGGGATTTTGACCAGATCGGACTCATCCAGCGAATCAAAATCGATCGACTGAGGCTCATTGCTGATGTCCTGGCTGAGAAACAGGTCATCGATTGGCGACTCTTCGACATTGGGCAGCGAGACGGTTGGCGGACGTTCGGAGTGAAAGCAGCTAGGTACTTCGCCGCTGTCATCGAGCTCGTCGCTGAGGTTCTCCAGCGATGGAAACACGCAGCCGCAAACGCCACAGCGCAGCCGCCCGTAGGCCACCGAGACCTGATTGGCGGTGACCTGAAAAGTGGTGCCGCATTCTACGCACTGGGTAAACATCGGGCCGTCATCCTGATCCAGTCATTATCGCCGATGATCTCAAGATCACGGCAGTGGGGCGCGTAGGCCGATTGTATCGCTGCGGCCTGCTCAAAGAGAATACCGGAGATCACAATCTGTCCTCCGGACGCCATCAGATGGCAGAGCATGGGGGCCAGTTCGATCAGTGGGCCGGCGAGGATATTGGCCATCACCAGATCATAACCTGTCTGGGTCAGCGCCTCGGCGTCCATCAGTCGAATTTGATCGGACACGCCGTTGATCTCTGCATTTGAGCGGGTGGCCAGGTGCGCCTGCGGATCGATGTCCACGCAGTCGGCCTGATCGGCCCCCAGCAGCAGTGCTGCGATGGCGAGGATACCGGATCCACAGCCAAAATCGACCACTCGCGCGCCGCTCAATGATGGGCATTGATCCAGGAAACGCAGGCACAGGGCGGTGGTTTCATGGGTGCCGGTACCAAAGGCCAGGCCAGGGTCGAGCCTCAGATTGACGGCCTCGGGATCGGGCGGGGCCTTGCCGGTTGGGCACACCCACAGCCTGTCACCAAAGGCCATCGGCTTGAAGCGCTCCATCCAGACTCGGGTCCAGTCCTGATCGCCGAAGCGTCGATGCCGCATCGTGTCGGCTGCCGTCGACAGGCTGCTGGCTGCAAGCGCTGACCTCAGCGCGCCCAGATCGCAGTCGGTGGCGAACAGCCCGGTGAGCACGATGTCCTGCCACAGCGGCGTCTCATCGGGCAGCGGCTCGAGAATCGGCTCATCGCCGGCATCGGTCAGGGTCACCGACAGGCAACCATGTTGCGGCAGTAATGTCTCGGCGGCCGCAAGCTGATCAGGTTGCAGCGTCAGGCTGACTTCAAGCCAGTCCATGCTGGTTCAGCGACCCGATTCGGATAGCCGCTTTTCCAGGTAGTGGATGTTGGTGCCACCGGTCTTGAAGCCGTTGTCGGACATGATCCGCTGCAACAGCGGGATGTTGGTCTTGATGCCGCCGATCATGGTCTCCGACAGCGCACCTTTCATCCGGGCAATGGCCGTCTTGCGGTCCTGTCCGTAGCAGATGATCTTGGCGATCATCGAATCGTAATTCGGCGGAACCCGGTACATGTCATACAAATGCGTATCGACGCGCACGCCTGGGCCGCCGGGCGCATGGAAGAAATCCAGCTGTCCGGGGCAGGGCATGAAGGTATCCGGGTCCTCGGCGTTGATCCGGCACTCCACGGCGTGGCCGCGCCAGCTGATGTCCTTCTGCTCGAAAGGCAGCGGCTTGCCCGCAGCAATCTCGATCTGCTGGCGCACCAGGTCAATGCCGGTGATCCGTTCGGTGACCGGATGCTCGACCTGGATCCGGGTGTTCATCTCGATAAAGAAGAACTGACCTTCGTTGAACAGAAACTCGAAAGTACCCGCACCGCGATAGTTGATTCGCTTGCAGGCATCCACGCAGCGCTGACCGATGTCCAGCCGCTGCTCCATGGTGATGCCAGGCGCGGGGGCTTCCTCGACCACTTTCTGGTGACGACGCTGCATCGAGCAGTCGCGCTCACCCAGGTGCACGCTGTTGCCATGCTCATCAGACAGCACCTGAACCTCGATGTGGCGCGGGTTCTCGAGAAACTTCTCCATGTACACCACGTCAGAGCCGAAAGCGGCTTTGGCTTCATTACGGGTCAGGGCAATTGCGTTGTGCAGTGCCGCTTCGTTGCGGACCACGCGCATGCCGCGGCCACCACCGCCAGCGGCCGCCTTGATGATGATCGGGTAGCCAATCTCGCGGGCCATGAGCACATTGGGTTCGCGATCATTGCCGATCGGACCGTTGGAACCGGGCACGCAGGGCACGCAGGCGGTGCGCATGGCGGCGATCGCGGCAACCTTGTCGCCCATCAGGCGAATGGTCTCGGGCCTGGGTCCGATGAAGATGAAGCCACTCTGCTCGACGCGCTCGGCAAAATCGGCATTCTCGGCCAGGAAGCCATAGCCGGGATGGATGGCCGTGGCATCGGTGACTTCAGCCGCAGCGATAATCGCCGGAATGTTCAGATAGCTCTCGGCAGCTGGCGCCGGACCGATACAGACCGATTCGTCCGCCATGCCGACGTGCTTGAGGTTGCGATCCACGGTCGAATGAGCCGCCACGGTCTTGATATCCAACGCATTGCAGGCGCGCAGGATACGCAGGGCGATCTCGCCGCGATTGGCGATCAGGATTTTCTCGATCATGGCCATCAGCGAACAATGAACAGTGGTTCGTCGAACTCGACTGGCTGGGCATTTTCGACCAGCACGGCGACCACCTTGCCGGCCACATCAGACTCGATCTGGTTGAACATTTTCATGGCCTCGATCATGCACACCGTGTCGCCTTCGCGAATGTCCTGACCAACGCTGACGTACGCATCAGACTCAGGGTTCGGCGAGGCGTAGAAAGTGCCCACCATCGGCGAACGAATGACGTGCCCTTCAATCTCGGCCTCTTCACTGGCAGCCGCACCCGTGTCGGGCAGCGCGCTGGCGGGCGCGACGGGCGCCTGCTGGGGTGCGGGTGCGTAGGCCTGCGCCTGCATCATCTGAACCTGGTCTGATGCGCGGGACAAACGAACCGATTCGTCTTTTTCGATGATCTCGATTTCGGTCAGATTGGATTCTTCGAGAATTTCAACCAGCTTTTTGATTTTGCGTATGTCCATGATGCCCCTTCTTGTTCTAGTGTGTTGATGCTGCTGCTGTCGATTGCTCGAGCACCACCTCAATGGCCAGGCGGTAACCGGTCGTGCCGGCACCGACGATAACCGTGCGGGCGATGTCGGAAAAATAACTGTGGTGTCGAAATGATTCGCGGGCAAACACATTGCTGATATGCACTTCGATCAGCGGCAGGCCGACCGACAGGACGGCGTCTCTGAGCGCCACGGAGGTGTGGGTAAAGGCCCCTGGATTGATGACAATCCAGT
>QIKT01000104.1 GCA_003233095.1 Oceanospirillales bacterium
CTTGATCAGAGTGATCTGATTTCGGTCAACCTGTCAGGCCAGTCACTCGGCAAGCCCAGTTTTCTGGATGACGTTGCAGGATTGCTCAAATCGCATCCGGGCATTGCCAGCAAGCTGTGCTTCGAAATCACCGAAACGGCAGCAATCGGAGACCTGCAGCAGGCTGAAAGCTTCATTCAGCGCATCGGTCACTATGGATGTCGGTTTGCGCTGGATGACTTTGGATCCGGGCTTTCATCATTTCAGTACCTGAAAATACTGCCGGTGGATTACATCAAGATCGATGGCATCTTCATCCGTGATCTGGTCAATAGCCACGAAGATCGTGCGATGGTCTCGGCGATTCACCAGGTCGCTCATGTGCTGGGAAAGAAAACGATTGCGGAATATGTCGAGAACGGCGACATCACCCGCGCCCTGAAGGATCTGGGAGTCGATTTTGCCCAGGGCTTTCACTTCAGCAAACCGGTTCCACTGGAACACTATTATGATCTTGCAGGCCCCATCAAGGCATCACTCTGACCGTCATCTATCCTGATAGTGAAACCGGCTGAAATCGGACACCGATCCTGACCGTCGGCACGCATCAAACCGCCAGGGAAGCTCTTCCATGGACACCACCGGTTTAGCAACGCCGTTGATCAGCAAAGGAGAGGATCGATTACACTCTTGCATCCGGCCTGTTTTCGGGATTCATACCCTTGGCCCCTATGGTGATCGCCGACAGGTCCCAATCTGAATAGCGAAGTCATTGCTTCGAGAGGTTCCACGGGTTTGGCCCGTCGCGGTCCGACCTGTCTTTCCATTTCATCGGTGTCAGGGAGCCTCTGAACAAGTCTTAAGCGAGTTGGATTGAGAAGGGAAATGCGCCCGATTAAGGCGCCTAAACTGAGTCATAGTGTTGCTATGACTCGGTTCATGCAGCGCAGAGGGGGCATGTTTGACGCTCAAGACAACTGGTCATGACTTGTTCAGAGGTTCCTTAGCTCATGCAACGCCGAGCGGACGTATTTCACGCTCAAGACAGCCGATCACGACTTGTTCAGAGGCACCCTAGTGGTTTCCGGGACCAGAGGTTATCATGTTGCCATGACGATCATATGGCCCAATGAACACGCGATCGGTGTACTGATTCTTACTGTCATCGCACTGTTCCTGTTCACCCGTGAAAGGATTCCTCTGGAGACGACCAGCCTGTTCATTCTGGTTGCCCTGACAGTCGGCTTCCAGCTGTTTCCGTATACCTCGCAGGCCGGTACTCTGAAAATCAGTGAATTCTTTTACGGCTTCGGCCACAAGGCACTGGTTGCGGTTTGTGCGCTGATGATTCTTGGGTCGGGCCTGGTCAGAACTGGTGCTCTGGAACCGGTTGGACGGTTTCTGGCACGCTTGTGGCGGCGAGGGCCCATGCTGTCACTGCTGGTCACCCTGGTCATGACTGCCTTTCTCAGTGCGTTCATCAACAACACGCCCATTGTCGTCTTGATGCTGCCGATTCTGATCGGTGTCGCCATTCGCAACGACAGCTCGCCAACCGGTACGCTGCTACCCATGGGTCTGGCCAGCCTGGTCGGGGGCATGGCCACCACCATCGGCACTTCAACCAATCTGCTGGTGGTCAGTGTCGCCGAGGACATGGGGGTTGCCGCCTTTCAGATGTTCGACTTTCTGATTCCGGCCAGCATTGCCGGCTGTGTCGCCATTCTCTACCTGTGGTTGATTGCCCCCCGCTTGCTGCCGGAACGCGAGATTCCCATGACCAATGTGTCATCACGCGTGTTCAGCGCCCAAATCGAACTGAATGACAACAGTCCGGTAGTCGGGGAATCCTTGTCTGCTGCAAAGGTACGTGCCGAGGGACGCCTGAAAATTGACAAGATCCAGCGCGGCCCTGGCGTATTCATCACACCGCTCCCGGACGTCATTCTTCGAGCGGGTGACCGACTCACCACTTCCGACACAGCCGATCGCCTGCGTGAAATCAGTGTGTTACTGGGTGGCACACTGTATTCCGGCGAATTCATTGTCGATGATGAGCATCCTCTGAGTGAGGGTGAGCAGAAGCTCGCCGAAGTGGCCATCACGACTGGTTCCAGACTGATGGGCACTCGCTTGACGCAGGCGCGGTTGCTGTCACGATATGGACTCCAGTTTCTGGCCTTGCATCGCGCCGAGAGTCGGATCAGTCGTGATGTGGATGCCATTATCCTGCGTGCCGGTGATGTCCTGCTGGTTCAATCCACTCCCGAACATCTGGGCAAAGCCAAGCGAAGTGGCGACTTTCTGGTACTCGATGGAAGCACTGAGCTGCCCCATTCGGAAAAGGCACCACTGACCCTCATCACACTGATTGCCGTGGTTGCCGTTGCTGCCACCGGATTGCTTCCCATCGAGGTGTCTGCTGTAGCCGGGTGCTTTGTTCTGATCACCACCGGGTGCATGACATGGCGAGACGCCACCAATGCCCTGTCTGCACAAGTCATTTTCATTGTCGCAGCCTCGCTCGCTCTGGGTGTCGCCTTGATGCGCACCGGTGGTGCCGATTTCTTGGCGCAGCTGTTTCTCAGTGCAACCAGCGGCTTGCCGTCATCGATAGTGCTGGCAGGGCTGATGTTGTTGATGGCCCTGATGACCAATGTTGTCTCCAACAATGCAGCGGCCGTGATTGGCACACCCATTGCCATTCAGATTGCCACTCGTCTTGGCTTGCCGGTCGAACCATTTGTGCTGGCCGTGATGTTTGGTGCGAATCTCAGCTTTGCCACACCAATGGCCTACAAGACCAACCTGCTGGTCATGAACGCCGGGGGTTACAAATTCACCGACTTCGTCAAGGTCGGTATCCCTCTAATGTTTCTGATGTGGGCGACACTGTCAGCCTTGCTGGTTTACGCCTATCAACTCTAGCAGCCTGTCGGACTTTCCGGGTCGTCACGAGGACCAGTCGATTTGAGTCAGGTTTTTCGATCTTTTGAGGCGAACAGCACCGCTATTTAACGAACACGATGGGGACATCTGGCCAAGCTCGTGTTTTTGCAGTAGATCACCTCAAGTCCGACAGACTGCTAGTGTCGTCCATTCACAGCCCCTTGCACTTGACAAACCGTTCGCGATGCGTAAACTTACTTACTAGTAAGTATTGAATGAAGAGAGCATTGATGGTTCGACTGACGCATACCAAGATTCGCATTCTGGACAGAGCTCGTGAGCTGTTGCAGCAACGTGGGTTCAACGGGTTCAGCTACAACGACATTTCCTCGTCGTTGGGGGTGAAGAATGCGGCTGTTCACTACCACTACTCGAGCAAGGGCGATCTCGGATTGGCCCTGGTGAGCTATTTCAGGGAATTCCTGCATGATCGCACCACTCACTTCATGACCCATGGCGGGTCAGCAACCGATCAGCTCGAGGGATTTTTCGAGTTCACCATGAACGAGTGCTCTGAAAACTCGGACTTGTGCCCTCTGGGAGCATTGGCAACTGATTTTGACTCACTGCCCGATACCATGAAAGCCGAGACCAAGCTGTTGATGCAGGAAACCCACCACTGGTTAACGCGAGTGCTGGAAGTGGGCTTGGCTCAGGAGGAATTCCAGTTCCTCGGAGATCCATCCGCCAAATCCCTGGCCATACTTGCCGAAATGCAAGGCCTCAGACAGCTCAAACGAATTTCCAAGCAGCCATTGCTGCGAATATCGATCGACCAATTGCGCGCCGAATTGATGCGCTGATTTTTTTTACCCGAAAAGCTTACTTACTAGTAAGTACAGGAGAACACCATGATGACACCATACATATCAGAGTCAGGCCTGACCCAAAACAGCCCGACAAGCACCGGCGATGCCGATCATCGCGCGCTTCCACATCGCATCAGCGAAGCGGTTAACCATGTCCCTGCTCTGCAAGGAACACAACTGATCGTCTCAGCATTGCTGATGACTGCCGTCGCGACCATTCTCTGGCTGAGCATGGGTGTGTTGGCTGGTGATCGAATGATGTTGGTCCTGCTGACCGCCTCCAGCGCCAGCGCCATGCTGTATCTGGCACATGCCATAAATGCCGAATCGATGAGTCAGGTTCTGGTTGATGTCCTCGCCTTCGGCGCCATCATCAGCATCGCCATGACCAGCATCACTAACCTGTCAGTACATCTGGCCTCGACGATGATGGTTCATGCCGTCTGGGCGGCCTTCATGTTCACACAGTCGAATGCGTCTGCAAGACGGCAAACGCTGTTGTCAGCGATGTTCAGCTTCAGCATTGCGTTGGCCATGGTCACACTGCTGACGCAGTCTTGACCCATTTCAACGGCTCTCAGGGACGAGAGCCTGCGATCCCCACCAGCGACACAATGAACTCGACCCCTTTCTGATCCTTGCGGTTCTGGGCAATCACCTGACCGCCATGAGCCCTGACAATCAGTTTGACAATGTGCAATCCCAGACCCATATGCACCGCACTACCATCTGATTCCCGAACAGACACCAGTGAATTGAACAGGCGGTTGCGCAGTCTGACCGGCAGACAAGGCCCATCGTTTGCCACCGTCAATGTGGCCGCCTTACGCGATACAGACACCGACAAGATGATGTCGCCACCAGCTGGTGTAAAGCTGCGCGCATTGTCAGTCAGCTTGTCCAGCATCTGAGCAATCAACTCGGGTGCACCATCGAGCATGATGGCTTGGTCTGGAAGATTGAGACTCCATCGATGCCCACCATCCATGACCCGATAGGCGTCAAAACAACCCTGAACCACATCCCGCAGATCGAAACGCTCCGGGTCGGTCGCCTGCAGAGCCTGCTCCAGTCGGCGAGCTTCACTCATTGCTCTGATCATGCCCTGGAGACGATCAGCGCCGCCCTGAGCTCGTTCAACATATTGCCTTGCACTTGGGCCAACCCCTTCCTGCTTGAGATTTTCCAGCGAGGACTTGACCACGGCCAAGGGTGTTGATATTTCGTGTGACAAGCGACTGGCAAGCGTTTTGAGGTATTCGTCATAGTCACGTACATCGCCCAACAGCCGATCGAATGCCCGCGACAGATCGCCGATCTCATCGTGATCCGATTGTCCGGGAAGTCGAACATCCAGAGGGCGATCACTGGACAGCGCAAGCACTGTCGCGTCACGCAGTCGGCGAACGCGTCGAGACAACCAGCTAGCGTATAACACAATCAGAATCACTGCCACGATCACCGCCAGCAGGGAAATCAACAGCAGCTTTCCAAGCGTCTGATTGGTGGCCAGCAGCAGGTTGTCATTCAGTTGATCCATGATCAAACCGCCGATCACACGATCACCCGATCGAATCGGCATCATGATCGTGGCGATCATGCCGTTGCCAGAATCAGTGGTCGCCCAGTTGCTGAGAGTCTCCCCGGCCAGCACCTGATCGACGGTTGATGCATCCATGCGCAGCATGAATTCAGCATCTCTCTGCAGTGATGGCAAGCTCTGCCGGGACAGTAATTGATAGAACAAGCGTTGCCATCCGGAGGGCCGCTGAAGGTTGAGTAGATCCAGATCAGGAAATCGATCCGCATCCGCCATCACCCAGCCATCACGGTTGATGACCCACATCCTTGTGTTGTCCGGCAATAGCCGACTGGCGAATGCAGACCAGTCGGGTTGTCGACTGATCAGCGGCCATTGCTGCATCAGGCCCTCGCTCAGCGTTCCGACACGATCTGAGCCCTGTTGCAGCATGGACCCCATATCGACCGCTGCAATCCCGAGCCTGCCATTCAACAAGGCCCGAGGAATTTCAAGCTCGACCAGATAGCCACTGCGAGCACCCAGCTCACGCCAGACACCTCGCAGAGGCAGATCGGTCTTGCGACCATCCCGCTCAATGATGTTTACCGAGCCCGGTGCACCAGGCAACAGCAACAGCGTTAGCAAGCCTCGCCGACCCGTGAAGCGCAGTTGCAGGTGATCGCCCATTTCCATGCCATCCTGAAGTAGCACGGCCCGATTGTCGGTGCTGTCGTTGACGCGTGCCAGCAGATACAAATGGTCATCATCCTGACTGAGCAGCAGCTGCATGCCTGCCACCCCAGGTGCATTGAAGACCTGCGCCCATCGCTTCCAGGGCAACCAATCATCATCATAGCCATCAATGGCGAACGGATAGCGGGTGTGATTGACGTACAAGGACGGCCCTGTCGCATCAAATTGTGCGACGTTCTGTGTCGCGACCAGACTGTCTGAAACTGAGGTTGCAACCTGCTGCAGTGACTGTTGACGCAGATCTCGCAGCGACGCTTCGACTCCCGAAGCGACCAGCCACACTACGACGGGCAACGTCATCAGAACCAGCGTTGCCAGCAGTAACTGGGTTCTGAGGTTCAATCAGGTCTCCAGCGATAACCGGCCCCATGAACGGTTTCAATCTCGTCGAACTCATCGTCAACGGCCAGGAATTTCTTGCGAATGCGCTTGATATGGGAGGTAATGGTCGATGCATCCACGACTACATTGGCATCATCCATCAGCTGGTCTCTCGTTTTGACGTGCCCGGGAAAACGCGCCAGGGTATGAACCATCCAGAACTCAGTGACGGTCAGTTGCACCGGTCGGCCTCGCCACTTGCTGCTCATGCTTTCAAGCTCGAGGATCAAATCGCCCTCCTCCAGAGTGGTTGAATCTGGATCCGGGGACCTGAGCGCTTCAATCCGACGGAACAGCGCCACAACGCGTGCCAGCAGATGTTGAAGGCTGATGTCCTTGGTCAGATAGTCATCGGCGCCCAGACGCAATCCGGAAATGACATCCAGATCACTGTCTCTGGCAGTGAGAAAAATGATCGGCAGCGCCCGAGACTGACTGCGTATTTCACGGCACAGCTCAAATCCACCTTCGGCTTCGTCTCCCAGGCCCACATCAATGATGACCAGATCCGGCAGGCGGTTCGCAAAGGCCTGTAATGCCGTCGTCCGTGAGGGGTATCCGTTTACCTCATAGCCATAACGCGACAGTGCGGACACGTAATTTTCCCTGATGGCATGTTCGTCTTCAACGATTGCAATGCGTCTGGCCATGATCAGTCCTTTTTAGTGAGTGATCGCAGTGTAATACGCCAGCCGGCCGGATGCAGCCCGCAGGCTCGCCCGCCATACCGTCGCCATAACTCATCATCAGTGCACCCCATCAATGTCCGCTTCTGGTCGCACAGTAAGTATCAGTTCTCCTGTTGGACCACTGACAGGGGCTCTTGGCGACACCATAAGGAACCTCTAGAAACCGTAGCCAGCGGTTCAAGTACAAGGCGCACGGAGCACAGGAACCGCAGTGTACTTGGCTGTACATGAGAATTCCGAGCACCGCGCAACGCCGCAATCGGAACGCGCAGCAGGTTTCTAGAGGTTCACCATAGATGACACAGGACGGGCAGATGCACTCACGGACCACCGCAAGATACCTTCACAAACAGCTGAAACAGAATGAACAATCGGCAATCCCGGGATTTGTTGCCCAGCGACGCCGACAGTCGAATGCGGCAGAACCAAGTCATTCCAGACCCCATCAGGACACCGCTTCACCCCATGAGCCTCACAAATCCGAGCGCTTTCGTCTGAATTACAAAGACATGATCCTGCTGATGATTCTGGCGTTTTTTGTCTTTGGTCTGGCATCGGCCGTTGTTCGCGCGCAGAGCGACATCACCGAGGCACCGTTGCTGCAATTGGTGCAGAGGCAATCTACCCTCGAAGCGTCGGGCATCAGCAGCCGGCTTGATGTCAGCATCCAGGGACCACTGGCCACGGTCCGGGTTGATCAGTGGTTTGTCAATCCTGGCCTCAGTGTCATGAATGCACACTATACGTTCCCTGTCAGCGATCAGGCCATCATCACTGATCTTCGCACGATCACAGCCGACCACGAAATCAGAGCCCTGATCAAGCAGTGGGAACTCGCCCAAACCGAGTTCGCCGAGGCCAGCGAACACGGCCAGACAGCCAGTCTGATCGAGCCGCATCAGCACAGTGGTCTGATCACCAGCCGAATCAGCAACACCCCCGCTGGCGACCTTGTTCAAACCCACCTGACCTATGTACAGCCGGTCCAGTACAGCGACGGTGAGTTCGTGCTGAGAATTCCGATGACCTATCGGCCTCGCCACGCACAGCCGCCACCATTGCAGGATCACGAACCATTCAGGCCCAGGGTCATCACCGAACAAGCGGTTTTGCATGTCGGTGACTCATCGCCTCATGCATTCGCCATCAGGCAGCCCGCTCAACAATTGCTGTCGGTGTACGCGAGCGACCCTGTTACCCTGCCTCAGACGGCCACTCCGGCGGTGATGAATGCCTTGCTTGGGCTGTGTCTGCTGCTGGTCGGATGGGCACTGGTACGCCGCATGAAGGACCCTTCGTGACTCCGGCCTGGCGACAGCACCCCGGCCCACTGCTCTGCTGGATATCGTTTTATGCAGGACTGGTCCTGATCTGCAGTGCCGGTTGGATTCACATCAAGGCCAGGCTGGCCCAGAAACTGCTGGAACGAGCCTGGCAACAGAGCAAAGCTCAGGATGTCCCCGTCCTTCCCTGGCCATGGGCAGATAGCTGGCCGGTCGCGCGGCTGCAAATTGCATCGCTGGACCTGGATCACATTGTGCTGGCCGGAGCCAGCGGACGAAACCTGGCTTTTGGACCAGTTCATGTGGCGCCATCCAGTGCTCCTGGCCAACCGGGCCATGTGGTGATCAGTGCCCATCGGGACACTCATTTTCAAGCACTGGAGGATGTGATTCATGGGGCGATCATCACAATCGAGGACCGTGATGGCAGCAGCCGATATCAGGTCACGCATACCGAAGTGATCGATCTGGACCGCCAATCGCTCCGCCAGGAACATCACCGTCACAAACTCACCCTGGCCACCTGCTATCCGTTCAATGCCATCGACACTGGAACATCACAACGCTTTGTGGTGCATGCAACGCGGCTGTCGCGGGTTATCAACGAAGCCGGTTGAGCGATTGCGGCCAAGTCAGCCTCTGGGTCGATTGTCGCGGGCGTTCTGACGCAACTCCTCGATCGTCTGGTGATAGTCACCACTGCCGAAGATAGCCGATCCGGCCACAAAGGTGTCAACGCCGGATGCGGCAATCTCGCCAATATTGTTGACCTTGACCCCACCATCCACCTGCAGCCTGACATCGTGGCTACAAGCGGCAATGCGCTTGCTAGCCTCTCGGCACTTGTCCAGCACTGCAGGAATGAACTTCTGACCACCGAACCCCGGGTTGACCGACATCAGCAACAACAGATCAACCTTGTCCATGACATGGTCGAGGCAGTTGAGCGTGGTGCCGGGATTGATTGCCACGCCCGCCTTGCAACCTGCATCACGAATCAGCGTCAGTGATCGGTCCAGGTGTCGAGTCGCTTCGGGATGGATACTGATCGTGCTGGCGCCAGCTTTGGCGAAATCGGCGATCATCTGGTCCACCGGTTCAACCATCAGGTGCACGTCAATCGGTGCCTCAATGCCATAGTTTCGCAATGCCTTGCAGACCATCGGACCAATAGTCAGATTAGGTACGAAATGGTTGTCCATCACATCGAAGTGGACCCAGTCTGCTCCCGCGTTGAGTACCGAGCTGACCTCTTCACCCAGACGGGCAAAATCGGCAGACAGAATTGAGGGCGCAATGACGGTTTTCATAGGCACATCTGCGAGCTGTGGAAGGCGCTCAGTCTATCCTATTTCATCATGCGGATCAGCTTGATCTTCTGGTAAGCTTCTCGAATCTGACGGGTTTTCTGTTCCGCCAAACCCTGCGGATGTGCCTGATCTCGACCATGCTGCTTGTCAGGATGATATTCACTGAGCAAGCGTCGGTAGGCTTGCTTGATCTGGCCATCCGCAGCTGAGTGACTGACTCCCAGCACGTCGAAGGGATTGAGCACCATGCTGCGTTCACGCTGTGCCTCCTGACGGCGCATCACCATGCGTTCCAGCTGCCATTGCGCCAGACCGATCCGTTCACTGATCAATAACAGAGCGCCCAGAGTCGACTCGCGCATGCGGCCGTTTGCCAAACTCAGGTCGACCAGCACTTCCACAAACTGATTTTTCAATTCGGGCTGAAGCCGAGACATCTTTTGCAGCTCGTCGAGCGCGTGGTGCAGTGGAAACGAGGGTTTCTTGCCTGCATTGAATGAGCGGATAGCCAGATGACGAAGTTTGCCGGTCAGCCCCAGCTGTTTCATGATCCCCTCGACCAGAGCCACTTCCAGCTGTGTGACCTGACCATCGGCGCGAGCCAGATGACCCATGGTGCCAAACAGGCTGCCCAGGAAACTCTGTCTTGCAGCACTGACATTGAGCAAGGAAATCGAGCCCACGTTGCTATCAATGGCATGCCCCAGAGCGGCGCCAACGAAGGCGCCAAATGGCCCGGCCAGACCCAGCCCAACCACCGCGCCCAGCAGTTTGCCAACCACCAGCATCAGTCGCTGACCTTCGATCGGGTCTGCTGCGCCCACCGGGAACCGAGCCATCCACTGAGAATGAAGATCAGACCGGTCCCGAGGGCAAACCAGAACGGATGAGGCATGCGGCTCAGATTGACGAATCCGGCCACCATCAGAACCACCGCTGCGAGCACAGCAGGGTACGGATGCTGACGACTCAAACGCATCGCCAGCCACCCGGACAGCAGTGATCCAATCGCATACGACAACAGCAGAATCAGAAACATCCAGTCGGGCCAGGCGCGCACGTAGTTACGAAATGACTCGGAATTCAAACCCGACAGGCTCTGATCGGGAGGTTGAGCGGTCACCAGCAGCAACTGAATCCCGACCATGACCAAGGCGCCCGCACAGACTCCCACAGTCAGGCCAACGGCCAGTGAGCGAATTCTCTGATGCAGCTTGTCATTCATCGGCGCATTGTCAGGTCTTTCGCAGAGGCTGTCAAAATGCCGATTGACCCTGTCGCCTGCCATGATCCGCCCTGGCAGCCTGCCGGACTTAACATGATCGATTGCGGAAAATCCGGGTTTGGACAAATTTCTCGATCCTTTTCGTTAACCTGAATCCGTGACTTCACTCAACAATAACACATGATAAGGCGCTGAAATATAAGCACAAAATAGGTAAAACAGCGTTATCCAAAAACTCACTTGCCAAGTGAATTTATGAAACGCTTCCAAATCGTCCAATCTGCCCATGATTTCTATACCTCGCACTCCGGTTTAGCCCTCATTGGACTGGCTTTGAACCGTCAT
>QIKT01000025.1 GCA_003233095.1 Oceanospirillales bacterium
CCTCCGGTCTGATCTGCGATTGCCAGGACTGCCGCATCCGCAGCTGGGTTGGCGATCACCCAGGTTGAACCTGCAGGGACCACACCATTGAGATCGACCGTATAGTCAACGGTCATACTGCCGTTCTGATAGCCGCGAAGTTCGCAGCTATTGGCGTCCAGATCGAACCCATTCGTGTCGCTATTGAACAGTTCGATCACCTTGCTGAAGCCACTGCCTTCGACATATTCGGACATCAGCAGTTCGGCCTGGGCGGTGCCTGAGACAGACCCAACAGTCAGTACAATCAACACGGCATTGAAACGAGCCTGGAACAGGCGAGAAAACGATCGAGACATGACAGGACTTCCTGGAATCAGGGGCCGGTCATTATACCGGGATTTGACCAGAGATCACTGCTGGCCGGTCACGGTTGATGGATTGAACACCAAGCTGTCATCTGCCTGTCATGATCCAGAGAGCCACTGTACAAGTCAGTGCAATTCTCTTCAGCGTCAGCCTCGTGAACAGGTCCTCGCCTGACCGGTGTCGCGATCGTGTTGTTTGTGTGCTGCACTGCAGGTGCATGAGTCAGTGAAAGTTTGGCCACAGAAGGCATGTCCCTTGTCGAAGGGGCACACTGGCCGGTGTATTCAATGGTGGCCTTGTTGGCACAGCCGTTCAGCAGCAATGCGAACGTGAGAAAAACAAGCGGCTGGTTCGTCGATGCATGTCGTTCTTCCGGGAACCTCTAGAAACCGTAGCGAGCGGTTCGAGTGCAAGGCCGCACGGAGCACAGGAACCGCAGTGTACTTGGCTGTACATGAGGATTCCGAGCACCGCGAAACGCCGCAATCGGACCGCGCAGCAGGTTTCTAGAGGTTCCCTCCTGTCGTCTCATGTCTTTTCAGTATAGACAAAGGTCATACAAACGACAGGGCGAGCGTGCATGCTCTCAGCGCAACAGAATTACATCGTGCGATAGTCGGGTGACCCATCTTTCTTGCCGGAGAAACAGGTCCCGCTCATTGACGTTTCACGGTCGTGGCGCAGTCGGCCTCGGTTGCAATCGGAACGATGATCGTAGACTTTGCCGCAGAACCAGTGGCCTGGAAAAGAACACTGACCAATATAGTACCGGTTCTGCTTGGTGGCACAGGCTGACAGGCCGATTGCCATGACCAGCAAGATCAATGAGGGCGTCAATAGTTTCCGAATCATAGTCTTCCATCCAGTGTGTTGATCAGGCACCTGCAGCAAGTACCGCAGGTGCCGTAGAGTGTATCACGGCTCAAACGTCGATGGCGACGATCAGGCAGTCGGTGGCGGTGGTGGCGCCGCAGGCGGGCCGTCTGCGGGCAGATCCGAAGCACCACCGGTATCCTGAGACCAGCTGGCAGCCTTAGTCTTCAGCTCACGGAATTTCTTCGACGTCTTGTCCAGCTTGGCCTCCCACTCGGGGTTGGGCTCCTGGCCTTCGATTGTCTTGAAGAACACCTGCATCATTGCCGTCATTGCAATCGGATTGATGACGGCAGCCTTGATTCCAAAGGCCAACAAGGCTGTGAACAGGAAGGTCCAGAAACCGGCGGCTTCAGGAACCACCTGAATGATCAGGAACACCGGCCCAAGAACCAACAAGAAGACCAACAGCGTCAACGCCCAGATAATGAAGGTCAGAAAGACCGCATTTTTCAGCATTACCTTGTAGTTCTGTGCATACAGAACCAGGGCCCGTTGTGAACAGGCCCAGGGATTGGTGGAGCCGGTACGCATGTAATAGGCCAGTATCACCTCATCCAGATAAGTCAGCGACATATTGATGATCGAACTGGCGGTCTTGACCAGACCTTGCACGCCGGGAATCGGAATGAAATTGGCCACGCCCAGCATCAGACGGTTGAAGACCTTCAGAATACCCTTGATCAGCTGATCGACACCGAATAGCACCGAGGACTCGGCAAACCGTGACTTGACCTGGTCCTTCGCGTATTCAATCTGGCCCTTGCCCTCTGGCAAGGTCTTACCGTCAATCAGTTCGACGAGCACGGCAATGTGCCCAGCCTTGACGATATAGAGGATATATTCGCGCAGAAAATACAGGACCGCACTGGCCAACCCAAAACCTGCAAGGCCGCCATAGGTTGCCCCGGTCCCTGGATCGCCGCCAATTTTACCAGCGATCCAGCCAATCCCTGCGCCACCGCCGGTGACCAGCACATAGGCCAGTGTGATCAACATGTAAATGCCAAGACGAAACAGCAGGAACGGCATGGTCTTGCGCATCATGCCCAGCACCTGCCCGAGTTTGAAATCCCACATCAGATTGTTCTCCTAGATTATTCAGCTCAATGGTTGTGTTGCAGCAGGCAGAACCATCACACCGGTGGATTAACGGGTGTTGCGACTGTAGTAGGCCACGGACCGGTTTTCAGCGACATTGGAAAGGAAGGAGTCTCGCAGCATCTCATCACTGATGGCCGCTGCGTCTACCATAAGGGAACGCTGGGCAGTATCAATGAATTCGTTGGCCCGATCGTCGCCGGCGTCTTGCAGAATTTCATAACAGGTCTGCCAGATGCGGTACGGCTGAACGACTCCGGTAATCTTGCCAGATTCAAAGTATCCCAGCACCTCGTCGACCTTTTCCACCGCATTGTCGAGTTTACCACGCTTGAAATCCAGTCGTGCGGAACCGGCAACAGTTTCCATCAGCAGACCACGCTGCCCCAGACCCTGGCGAATATTAATCGCATTGCCATAAGCCGCGGCGGCAGAATCGAATTCACCCAGCTCGGTGAAGGCGTGCCCCAGGCTGGTCAGGGTATATCCAAGCAGCGACGGAGCGTTCAGGGCCGACAGCGTTCGGGTCGCCTGCAGACCATGCTGCTTGGCTTTCAGATTGTCGCCTACCGTATGTTCAAGCAGCACCAGTCTGGAACTGATCTCGGCCTGATCGTAAGCCATCTCGATTTCGGTGGCATCCTGAAGCGCTTGCTGATAACACAGCCGGGCCTTTTCATAGGCGCCCAACTGGAAACAGGCATCCCCCAGACGCATCAGTGATATGTGCTCACCGACGCGATTTTGAACCTGTTGATTAAGCCCCAGCGATCGCTCGAAATACAGTTTTGCAGAGGAGTAGTCCCCGCGAGCCATCGCCACCCGGCCCAGCAGCTCGGTAGTGAACGCCTCCTGACGTTGATCGCCAATCTGGCGCAGTAAATCCTCGGCCTCATTGGCATAATGACTGGCTTTGTCAAGGTCGCCCAGCGACAGCCAGGCAATGGAAATGCGTCTGAGGATCCGTGCTTCACCACCCAGATTACCAACCTCTCGAATCTTGACCAGCGCCTCCTCGCAATATTCCAGACACAACCTGAATTCACCGCGTTTCTCCGCAAATCGAGCCAGCTCGGCATTGACGTCGGCAATCAGAGCCATATCAAACAGATCATACGCCAGGTCCAGCGCCTCCTCCATTTGCTGTCGAGCCGCCTGATGTTCGCCAGTCGCCTGCAGGGCAATCGCCAGCGACCGTCTGGCCCGACATTCCAGATCACGTGCACCGCCTACCGAAGACAGGTCTACCGCCGATTCGGCCAGTTGCTGCGATGCCTTGGGGCGCCCATAGGAAAATTGGTAGACCGCCTGTAGCACGGCCACTTCGGCTTTCTTGTCGTTGTCATCCAGGGTCGATGCAATGTCCTGCAGTTGCACCAGGTCGGATTTGCGCGCACTGCGCCTGGACATCTGCGACAAGATCGATTCGCGGTCCCGCAAGACCTCGAATCGAGATGCCAGATCATCCTCGTCAATCAGATTCAGGGCGCGTGTGAAGTAGTCTTCGGCTTCCTGATGCAAAAATCGAAAGGCACTGCGCCGGCCCGCCAGGATGGCATAGGGCATTTCCTTGTCAGGACATTTTGCAGCGCGATAATGATTGGCCAGATCGCCATAAAACCCGGCCAGCTCGTTACCATGAGGCTTGAGGTTGGGAATCGTTTCCAGCCGGATATCCGAGCCATCGCCAAAGGTATCCTCTATCCATTCGGCCACTTCCAGATGAAGTACTCGTCGCTGTGAGAACAGCATCGAATCGTAGACGACCTCCTGTGTCACCTGATGGACAAAGCGGAACTCGAGCTCGGGCTCATCGCTGCTGACTTCGATCAGTTCCATTTCGGACAACACTTCGAGGTAGTTCTGAACCGTCTGTTCGCTGCAGTCATGCCGCTCGATCAGCACATCCTGAATGGTGCGATAGAGAAAGGTTCGGCCGATGACCGAGGCAATTTTCAGGGTCTGTTGTTCATCACCTGTGAGCCGATCGACTCTGGACAGAATCAGGCCACGCACCGATCCGGGCAAACCCTGGGTCTGGTCATCAAGCTTGCCGCGCACATGACACAGCTTCTGATGGGTTTTGTTGTCTTTCCACACCTCGATCATGCCGTGATCAAGCATTGCGCGGATCAGTTCCTCAGCAATAAACGGCACCCCTTCGGATCTTCCATAGACAAACTGAAGCAATCGGGCAGGAACCTTGTCAGCGACCACACCGAGCCGGTCAGCGATCATCTTGCACAGCGCCGCCTCGTCCAGGACAGTCAGGCTCAGGCGAGTCGCCAGCCCTTCGGCCATCAATTCTTCGCAGACACTCTCGCTGTTGTCATCGGCGCTGAACGAGCGAGATGCAATCACCATCAGTGCCGGAACGCCCTGCTCGACCACCCCCGACCAGAACTGCTTGATCAGAGTCCATGACATGGGGTCGAGCCACTGGGCATTATCCAGTGCCACGACCAGCGGGGTGCTGCGAGAGGTATTGAGCAACAGGGTTCGAAGCAGGTTGAGCAGGCTGTGTGCACGCTGCTCGGCATCCAGAATCAGTTCTTGTGTGCCTTCACGGGCGGGCAGATGCAACCAGCGTGCCAGCAATGAGTACTGGTCGATAGCGCCCGGCGCCATTTCCGAGGTGAGTTTGAAGGCCCGCTCCGACTTGACGCTGACTTCAACTTCACGGGACAACTCGAAATACTGCTCGAAAATATCCTGCCAGGCACGTATCTGTACATGGGTCTCAGCGCTACGACCTCGACCGATCAGGACTTTCATGCCCTGGATTTTGGCCTGAATCTCGACTTCCTTGATCAGACGGGTCTTGCCGATGCCAGCCATTCCTTCGATCAGCAACAGACCGTTTTGCCCCTGATGCAGGGAACTGAGCATGTCCTTGATAGCAACCACTTCATCATCGCGGCCGGCAATCATGGGCGGTGGCCGGAAGACACCGGAGATGATTTTCGAGGTCAGGCTGTTGTCATTTGGACGATAGATACGAACGGGAGACGCCTTGCCTTTGACCGTTATGGGCTCAAGGACGTCCATCTGCACACGATCCCGAGACAGCATATAGGTCTCGTGATCACAATAAATCTCACCCACATCGGCATGTTGCATCAGCCGGGCAGCCAGATTGACCCGGTCGCCGATGACGGTGTACTCATAGCGTGTTTCAGACCCCACCTGGCCGGCAAAGATTTGCCCGGTGGTCACACCGATGCTGACCGACAGGTTCATCTTGTCAGTCAGTGCCTGGACTTCTACAGCAGCCTTGACCCCGCGCACCGGATCATCCTGATGGGCCAGTGGCGGCGCACCAAACAAGGCCATCAACAGAATACCCTTGTCATCCACAATCACCTTGTTCAGGCTGCCCTCGAAGCGATACAGCGTTCGCTGAATGTTACGAATGAAATTGTTGAACGTCTCCAGCGCGTCATCTTCGGCAAAATCGTAGTCTTGCAAGCTGACAAACAGAACCGCCATCGGTCTCATCACACACAGCCAACCCGGGCTGCCCGATTCGATCCAGCCCAGCACGGCGCCGGGAACAAAACGGCGCATGTTTTTCTCGACATCATCCATGCGCGTGAGCATCGGCATGGCGATCGTGGCAATCTTTTGGGGGGGGTATTCGTTCGGGTCAATACAGGCTTCGGATTCGGGCGACAGCACCACCTCACCAGGACCGCACTGCCCTTCGGCTTCGGCGGCCTGACGAACCGGATCCCCGGCAATCACGTATTCCCAGCGACCCAGCAGGCCGCCCACTTCCATCGTCAGCACATCCCCACAGCCGATTCCGATCTTCATCGACAGCCGGATATCACCGATGGAGGTTTCAGTGGCCTCCTGGTCGGCCACTTGCTGCTGAAGTCGAACAGCTGCCTGCTGGGCTCGTCGAACCGACATCGACAGGCCATGGCCTTCAGCTGGGAACATCACCATCAGGGCATCGCCACTGAACTTGACCACCTCACCGGATTCGGAGGCCAGTATGTCGATCATGGGCCTGAAACAGCGATTCAGGACATGAGTAATTTCTTCACCGCCTTCAGCACCTTGTTCGTCCAGTGACTCGGCCAGTTTGGTGAAGCCGCTGATATCGGCAAACAGAACGGCCGAACTGACAAAGTCACTGTCCGGGTAACCCTCCCATTCGGGGTTCATGATCAGCTTGCGCGCCAGATGGGCAGGGACGAACGGCATCAGCTTGTCGATGATCAGCGTCATCGAATCTCACCGCCGCAGACACAGGCTTGGGACATGCGACTGCATGGGCGCAGGTCAGCCTTTGCGATGCGCAGCAGGCTCGGGCCATTCTCCTGAGCCGGTTCGGGTCGTTGTCGAGGCTGATTCATGCCAATACTATATTTGATTTGGTTTCTCACTAAAAGTGACTAACGCATTATTTTTTATGAAAAAAATGATACCTGAAATACGGTGCGCCAAAAGCCGTCACGATCTGAACCCATCGAACGGACTGACACTCAGTCCGCCCACGAGCAGGCGATAGGATCAAACTGTCTCAATCGCTCACCCCTTATCTGGATGAATTGTCGCAGACACTCACCTACAATAGCCATCCATTCATCGAATCCTGCACAGGTCAACGACCATAGCCAACTGCGGGACCCGGTGCAATGGCTGACCGATCAGCGTGCTGCTGCAATGTGCGAACGGCGCTTGATTCGGCGGACCTGCGACATCACATTGATGGCACAGAGAGCATAATGATAGACCACAGACGGAATTCAAGGACGACATGAGCATCAAGCTTTACAACACACTGACGCGGCGCAAAGAAGACTTCACACCACTGGACCCAGACCGGGTCACGATGTACCTGTGTGGCCCAACAGTCTACAGCTATGCCCACATTGGCAATGCCCGTCCGGCGGTCGTTTTCGATGTCCTCAATCGCCTGTTGCGGCATCATTACAAGACCGTCGTATTTGCTCGCAACATCACCGATGTAGACGACAAGATCATCGCGGCATCCGAGGTCAGCGGTGAGCCCATTGACGCCATTACCGAACGATTCACCGACATCTACAATGAAGACATGCAAGCTCTGGGCGTACTGCCACCGGATATCGAGCCTCGTGCTACGGCACACATGCCCGAAATGATTGCCATGATTGCTCAGCTGATTGAGACTGGGCATGCCTACGAATCCGACCAGCACGTCTTGTTCAGTGTCACCTCCTACCCCGACTACGGAAAACTGGCGAACCGAAGCCTGGATGACATGCAGGCTGGTGCTCGCGTGGAAGTGGCCGACTACAAACGTCACCCTGGCGATTTCGTGCTCTGGAAACCGTCTGCTGATGGTCAAGTCGGCTGGGACAGCCCTTGGGGCCGCGGACGCCCCGGCTGGCACATTGAATGCTCGGCCATGAGCGCCAGACACCTGGGCAAGACCATCGACATCCACTGCGGTGGCATCGACCTGATCTTCCCCCATCATGAGAACGAAATCGCGCAGAGCTGTTGCGCCCATCCGGGCACGCCATTTGTACGCTACTGGGTGCACAATGGTTTTCTGACCATGAACCAGGACAAGATGGCCAAATCAGTGGGTAACGTGCTGACCGTCAACGAGCTGCGCAAACGGGTTCATCCCGAAGTCTTGAGACTGGCCCTGCTCTCGGCACAGTATCGCCAGCCACTGGACTGGAATGAAGACGTTGTTCAGCAGGCAACTGATCGACTGGACAAGATGTACTGCACGCTCCGGAGCGTTGAAAACATCCAGCTGAGTGAAGATGAGCTGACTCCCGGTGAAGAGATGCTGGCCGCTCTGGGCGACGATCTGAACACTCCCAAAGCACTGGCGGTGATGGCCAAACTGGTCAGTCGGATCAATGTGGCCACTGACGATGATGAACGACGTGTGGCCAAGGCTCAGCTTCTTGCCAGCGGCCGCTTGATGGGACTGCTGGAGCTGCCGCTCAATGAGTGGTTGCAAAACTGTCAGGGGCGAGCCTTGAGCAGCGAGCAGATCAATGCGCTAGTCACCGAACGAGAGCACGCTCGTGCGAATCGGAATTTTCAGCGCGCCGACGAGATTCGCCAACAGTTGACCGATGCCAGTGTGCAGATTGAAGACAGCAATGAAGGCACTCTATGGAAGTTTCTGCAATGAGCCTATCAGACCCGACCCAGCAGGAGATCGTCGAGGAATTCGAGCTGCTCAGCGACTGGACGGATCGCTATCAGTACATCATCGATCTGGGACGAAAATTGCCTGAGTTCCCCGTTGAGCAAAAAACCGAAGCCAATCGACTGCATGGCTGTCAATCACAAGTGTGGGTCGTGGCCGAGACCCATGATAATTCGGTTCATATCGAAGCCATCAGTGACTCGGCGATTGTCAGCGGTCTGATCGCATTGATGCTGCGCGTTTACAACGACCGCGACGCAGGCACCATTGTCAGCACACCGCCGCAGTTCATTGACGCCATTGGCCTGACCAACCATCTCTCACCCACACGCAGTAACGGCCTCAATGCGCTGTTTCAGAAAATCCAGTCCATTGCCCGATTGACGCTTGCCAAGCAAGCCTCTTGAGAGCGGTTCCGAACTAGCAGCCTCTGAACAAGTCGTGATCGGCTGTCTTGAGCGTGAAATACGCCCGCTCGGCGTTGCATGAACTGAGCCATCGCACCACATATGACTCAGCTCATGCGCCTTGATCGGATGCATTTCCCTTCTCAATCCAACTCGCTTAAGATTTGTTCAGAGACTCCCTAACAAGTCAGTCACTCAATTCTTTGAATTCAATGACTATTTCCTGTTCTCCTCGAATTCACTCGAACTGTATTGCGCGCAATCAAGCGAAGTACTGACGACCCAACAAAGCACCTGCCCAAACAGCTATCAGGGCCAGCACCAGAGTCGTTCCCAGATAAGCGATGGCACGACTGGTTTCACCGCACTGAAGCAGATGCAGCACCTGAAGGCTATAGGCCGAATAGGTGGTGAATCCACCCAGAAAACCGGAAATGAGCAACCAGCGCCACTCCGCCTGAGCGTGCTGGGTCAGCCAGACGGCCAACCAGCCAATCAGAAAGGACCCGATCAGATTGACCAGCAAAGTAGCCCAGGGCCAATCCGCCGGCGTTCGCTGAGGCAACCACAGGCCGATTATATGGCGTACTCCACCACCCAATCCACTGCCGATGACAACCAGGCCTACTTCGCGGAGCATAATCGGGATATGCCGATGGCCTCACGCACCTGCTCGATCAGCGGCCTGCTGTAGAGCCGCGCCTTGGCCGCCCCGGCCATGAGAATCTCTTCGATGTGTTCAGGACGCTCGATCAGCGCGTGATACCGCTCTCTGGCTGGCGCCAGTTCAGTGTTGATGTGTTCGAACACGATCTTCTTCGCCTCGCCCCACGCCAGCCCCTCATTGAGACTGCGAACCATGGTTTGCTGCTGCTCGGCACTGGCAAAGGCTGCATAAATAGGAAACAGAGCCGATTCATCAGCCTGCTTTGACTCACCGGGTTCCTTGGAGTTGGTCACGATCCTGTTGATGTGCTTTTTCAGTTGTTTTTCGGTTAGCCACAGGGGAATCGTGTTGTCATAGCTCTTGCTCATCTTGCGACCATCCAGCCCGGGCATCACCGCAGCCTGCTCTTGAACAGCGGCTTCGGGCAGCACGAATACCTCGCGATAGCGATGATTGAAGCGCTGTGCAATATCACGTGCCATTTCCAGGTGCTGGATCTGATCCTTTCCAACCGGAACACGATGCGCATTGAACATCAAGATATCCGCTGCCATCAGCACCGGATAATTGAACAGCCCCATGCTCAATTCGTAATCGGGCTTCTCGCCGCGATCAATATTGTCCTGAACCGCCGCCTTATAGGCATGCGCGCGATTCATCAGCCCTTTGGCGCACACGCAGTTCAGTATCCAGGTCAGCTCGGCAATTTCCGGGATGTCAGATTGACGATAGAACGTGGTCGTATTGGTATCAAGCCCCAGCGCCAGCCAGGTGGCTGCGATTTCAAGCGTCGACTGGCGAATTCGCTCCGGCTCGAAGCACTTGATCAGGGCATGGTAGTCGGCCAGAAAAAAACAGGCATTCATGCCCGGTTCGCGGCTGGAGGCAATGGCAGGCTTGATGGCACCGACATAATTGCCAAGATGGGGTGAGCCGGTCGTCGTGATACCGGTCAGGACGGTGGTCCGCTGTGTGCTCATGGTGTGCTGTTCCTTGCTGGCAACCGGTCTTCAATCTCGACCGAAACCGATTCAGTGGACCGTTGCAATAGATGTAATCGAAGGAATGTAATGGCCTTGTTGTAATAGTGCAACCGATTCGACTGATCGCTGAGCTGATGATCAGCCTGCTTCATCTCCAGCCACTGCGCTGGTTTGTTCAGTCGCTGCAGCGACTGAACCAGTTGCACAGACTGTGCGATCAGGACCCGCTGATCTGCCGCACCATGAGCAATCAGCACCGGGACCTCCAGCTGATCAGCCCGCTGCATCGGACTGATCGACTGCATCGCGCTCAACTGGGCAGGCACGCCGACCATGGTTTGCCATTCCTGAAAGGCGCGTTCATGACGCCGTGCACGAAACTGCCGAATCTGTTCAGGCACATTGGTCACTGGCGCAAATGCGACTGCACAGCGATACGGATGACTGTCTCGCATCACGGCATTGAGTGCCGCGAAGCCTCCATAGCTGTGCCCCATGATGCAGACGCGTTCTGGATCGACCAGGCCCTTGGAGATCATCGCGGCCAGAACATCATCAAGGTCTTCGCGCATGCCCTCGCCCCACTCACGCACGCCGGCCAGAAACAGGTCATGACCATTGCCCCGAGTGCCTCGATAGTTGACACGCAGGACGTTGAAACCCTGGGCAGT
>QIKT01000147.1 GCA_003233095.1 Oceanospirillales bacterium
CGGTGACGTCGACATCAGGCTGGACGTAGCCTCTGACAAATGCTCCCAGTGCCTTGAAGCCATTGGACTTGTCGAAGTAGTCAGTGATGTCGTCCGAAATACTGCGTTGCTGCAGCTGTTCTTGAACGGAACCGGAAATCAGAATGATGGGGCTATAGCGTGCAGGGCTCTGTTCGCGAATCTCACGGGCGAGCTGATCGCCGGTCATGTCCGGAAGTGCCAGTGCCGTGGTAACCAGGTCAAAGACAGTGGTCAAGCAGGAGCCGATGGCCTCTGAGGCATTGTCACAGACGGTGACGTGAGCATTGGGCATTTCTTCGTTGATCGTCTTGACGATGAGCTTTCGCGTCATTTTTGAGCTGTCCACGACGAGAATGTTGGGTTCGTCGTTCTCGAATAGGACAATTTCCTGAGTCATGCAATTCCCCGGCTGGCTCCCTGCTGCATCGCATGGCCTGTTGGATGGCCAATGCGTTCCTTGCTGGTCTTGTTGTATCACTGACCCATTCAGGTTACAAGCGCTGTGCAAACGTCTCCTGTCTGGCTAGCATCGCAGCGCTGTATGTGACGTCTTGGCATGCTCAATCCGGTTGAATTTGAGCAATCTGACGACTGACCGCGATGGCTGATCCGCACAGTCCCACCAGCAGGCTGGTGGCCAGCAAAACACCGATTCGACTGATGTCGGGCAGGCGGATCAACAGATCGCTCTGATAGCTTTGCGCCAGATCACCGGAGGCAGATTGAAGCATGCTCAGCAGGCCGGTGACCAGCAGGCAGGCAATTACACCTCCGCCCAGTCCGTACCAGAGTCCTGAATACAGGAAGGGCCGGCGTACATAGCCATCGGTAGCGCCCATCAGTTTACTGATTTCGATTTCGCTGGATCGATTCTGAATTTCCAGTCGAATGGTATTTCCAATGATCAACAGGGCTGCAATCAGCAGCAGGGCACCGACCGAATACACCACCCGTTCAGCCAGATCCATGATGGCGTTCAAGCGCTGCAGCCATTGCATGTCCACCTGAGCAAAGTCCACGCGGGAATCGGCTTCCAGAGTCTCAATCCACGCTGCACTGGCAGGTGCGGCATCAGAGGTATTGGCCGGATCAACGATCAGCACCCAGGGCAAGGGGTTGCTGTCGAGCACATCAAGCGCATCGCCGAAACCGGAATAGTCGCGAAACTCGAGTAGCGCCTCGTCGGGATTTCTCAGGCTGATGGTCTCGACTACCGGGTCGTTGAGCAGAGTCTGACGCAGGGCTTGTGCATCACTTTGTTCGGCTTCGGGGATCAGAAAAACAGTGATCTGATCCAGCGACTCGACGTCGTCGGTCAGGCTGCGAGCATTGTCCAGCAGCGTGGTCAGAGCAAAGGGCAGGGCCAGGGCAATGCCGATGACACCGAGTGTAAACAGGCTGCCGATGGGCTGCGCCAGCATTCGGCGCAGCCCATCAGGCAGGCATTGCAGATGGTGGGCCAGGCTATGCAGAAGGCGATTTCGGCCGATTTCCCGAATCCGCGGTCCTCTGGTTGTCGGTGTCTGGCGACGACGGTTGGAACGGCGGCGCTTCACGGGATCTTCCCCAGACTGTCAGGGACGGCTTGACCTGCAGGAATGTCGTCCAGCAGGCGACCGTTTTCAAGCACTACCACCCGCTTGCGCAGAGCCCTGACCAGGTGCAGATCATGGCTGGCAATCATCAGCGTCATGCCGATCTCGTTGAGCTTGCTGAACAGGGTCATGATGTCGGAGGACAATCCGGGGTCCAGATTGCCGGTAGGCTCATCAGCCAGGATCACCGGTGGTCTGCGGACAAATGCCCGGGCAATGCCGACCCGCTGCTGCTCACCGCTGGACAGGTGCGTCGGATTGGCCTTTTCCCGATGCAGCAAGCCGACCAGATCCAGAGAGGCCTGCACTCGCTTGCGCAGCTCGGCGTCTCGGCAGCCGGAAATCTGCAACGGCAAGGCCACGTTGTCGAACACGCTGCGATCAGACAGCAGCTTGTGATCCTGAAAGATCATCCCGATGCGGCGGCGGTGATAGGCAATCTGTCGGCCCGTGATGCCCACCATGTTACGACCGTCGAACAGCAATTGCCCGCGTGTCGGGCGTTCCAGCAGGGCAATCATGCGCAGCAATGTGGTCTTGCCAGCGCCGGAATGGCCAGTGATGAACACCATCTCGCCAGCGCTTATCTCCAGATCGAGACCGCTGATGGCCTCTCGTCCACCTGGATACTGTTTGGCCAGGTGGTCAAAGCGGATCATGTGATCAACTGGTTCATCTGCAGTATTGGCAACAGAATCGCCAGAACAATGACCAGCACCAGCAAGCCGACACCAAGAATCAGCGCTGGCTGAAGCACACCCATCAGGATGGTCACCGTGCTGTCGACTTCGCGCTCCTGATTTTCCGCAGCACGTTCGAGCATGTCGTCCAGCTGGCCGCTCTTCTCACCACTGGCAATCAGGCGAGTCGTGATGGGTGCGAACAGTTTGGTGCGTTTCAGTGCCTGGCTGAAGTCGCTGCCTTCGCGCACTCTGCTGGCGACCGTGGCGATGGCCTGGTTCATTGGCAGATTGGTGATCACGGCGCGTGCGATGTTCAACGCCTCGACCAATGGCACGGCGCTGGCGGTCAGAATGCTCATGGTACGGGTGAATCGACTGGCGTTGGTGCCGCGAATGATTCGGCCAACAATGGGCATATTGAGCAGCAGTCGGTGCCAGACGGCTTTGACGGCAGACAATCGCATCAGTATCGGTATGAGCAGGACGACGCCAGCGATGATAATGATAATGAGTAGAATATGCTGCTGTAGAAAACTGCTGATGCCAATCATGATGCGCGTCAGAATCGGCAGTTGCTGATTCACGCTCTCGAACACCAACACCAGCTTGGGTATGACAAAGACCATCAATGCCACAATGACTCCCAGCGCCGTCATCGAGAGGATGATCGGATAGATCAATGCACCCAGCAAGCGGGTGTTAATGTCTTCCTTGCGCTCGGTGTAATCGGCCAATCGTGTCAACACGTTGTCCAGGTGACCCGATTGCTCGCCGGCGGCGACACTGGCGGTATACAGGGGAGGAAACGAGCCCGGGAAGTCTGACATGCCGCGAGACAGACTGTGGCCTTCGACGACACGAGATCGAATGGCTCCGATGATTCTCTGGGTCGCAGGTTTTTCGGATTGTTCTCCGAGGGTATCCAGGCAGTCTTCCAGCGGCAGGCCAGCATTGACCAGGCTGGCCAGCTGGCGCGTCAGGATGGCTAGTTCGGACGATCTGATGCTGCCACGCTGCCGCGTTTCGGTCTCGTTACCAGAGGCCAGTACGGCGACATTCAGTGGCGATAGACCCTGTTCACGTAGCTGGCTGCGGATCTGTCGCGCGGTATCGCCCTGGAGGACGCCCTTTCGCATCCGTCCAGTACCATCGAGAGCCTGGTATTCATATGCCCCCATGTATTACTCCTGCTGGGTCACACGAAGCACTTCCTCAACCGAGGTCAGGCCCTGGCTGACTTTCTCCCAGCCGTCCTGGAGAATGCCGGGACTGTGTTTGCGCGCTTCGTTGAGCATCTGATGTTCAGCGGTGGACTCGTGGACCATCTGCCTGAGCGTATCGCTGATCTGAATCAGTTCGTAGATGCCGGTTCGGCCCTGATAACCGCTGGGGTGCTTCGAGCTCTCACCGGGTCGGTATAGAGTTGGCAGTACCGAGGGCTGCTGAGCAAAGGCGGCGCATTCGGTGGCGCTGGCCTGATAGCCAATTCGGCTGCCAGGATCGAGCAGACGGACCAGCCGCTGCGCGACGATGCCAATCAGACTGGAGGCGAGCAGAAAGGGTTCGACGCCCATGTCCTTCAGTCGTGCAACGGCCCCAATAGCGCTGTTGGTGTGCAGCGTCGACAGGACCAGATGTCCAGTCAGTGACGCCTGGACGGCAACCTGTGCAGTCTCCAGGTCGCGAATCTCTCCGACCATGACCACGTCCGGGTCCTGTCTGAGAATGGCACGCAAGCCGCGTGCAAAATCCATGTCGACCTTCGGGTTGACCTGGGTTTGCCCAATGCCGTCAATGTCATACTCGATCGGATCTTCCACAGTGAGAATATTGCGCGACTGATCGTTCAGGCGTTCCAGGCCGGCATAGAGCGTCGTGGTTTTGCCTGACCCGGTGGGGCCGGTGACCAGCAGAATGCCGTGGGGTCGATGAATCAGCTTGTCGACTCGCTGATACAGGTGTTCGGTCATGCCCAGAGCGCGCAGGTCCAGTCGACCGGCCTGCTTGTCCAGCAGACGCAGCACGACCCGCTCACCGTGTGATGAGGGAATCGTCGAGACTCGCACATCGATCGGGCGACCGGCAATCCTGAGCGAGATTCGGCCATCTTGCGGCAGGCGCTTCTCGGCGATATCCAGGCGGGCCATGACCTTGATCCGGGAGACCACCACCGAGGCGACGCTGCGATCGGGCGACAGGACTTCTCGCATCATGCCATCGACGCGAAAACGAATCAGCAGCCTGCTTTCCAGTGGCTCGATGTGGATGTCCGAAGCATTTTCCTTGACGGCTTGAGTCATCAGCGCATTGATCAGGCGGATGATGGGTGCATCATCTTTGCTTTCCAGCAGGTCTTCGGGCTCGGACAGCGCCTCGGCGATCTGATCCAGATCGATCTCTTCGCTGATGTCTGCAGCGACCTGGGTGGCGTCGCCCTGGTGTTCATACAGCCTCTGCAGTAGCCGATTGTATTCGGCTTCGGAATAGGCGGTCAGAGACATCTCGGCATTCAGCATGCGCTTGAGCTCGATCAGTGCAGTCGGGTCGATCCCCTGGCGATAGGCGACCCGGGCGATGTCGCCGTCCCATTCAACCAGAGTCGCGCCATTGCGACGGGCAAAGCCGTAAGCAGGGCGGCCGGATTTTCTGGCAGCGTCAGTCATGCTGAGACAGCGATTGGCTGGACCACAGCGGGCTGATCATGTGCTTACTGATCTTCAGGGGGATCATTGACACGCTGATAGTCTTCCAGAGTTGGCAGCAGCGGCAACTGTTCGCTGTCCAGCAGGCCATCATAAGTTTCCCGTGTACGCAGCTGCTCGTCACGCATGTAGTTGTATCGATCTGAGGAAATCGCATTTTCGGTGGCCACGTCGCGCAGGATTCTGGGGCGAATGAAGATCATCAGGTTGCGCTTGACCTTGTTGGTCCTGCGGAACTTGAACAGATTGCCAATCACCGGAATGTCTCCCAGGCCAGGGACTTTCTGAACGCTCTCCTGGATGGTCTCATCGATCAGGCCACCGAGAATGAGAATGCCACCGTCTTCAACCATGACTGTGGTGGATATTTCCCGCTTGTTGGTGATCAGGTCGACCGCACCAGATTGAGCGGCCAGTGAAGAGGTCTCCAGTGCCAGCTCCAGTGTGATCGTGTCGCTGTCATTCAGGTGAGGTGTGACGGTGAGCGTCAGGCCAACATCTTCGCGCTGGATGGTCTGAAACGGATTGACCGAGGAATTGTTTGCCCCGGTATTGGTGAACTGTCCGGTGATAAAGGGCACTTCCTGGCCGACATTGATGACCGCTTCATGGTGATCCAGGGTGACAATCGATGGCGTCGAGAGCACGTTGCTGCCAGCATCGGAATGGAGCGCACTGGCCAATGCGCCCAACTGTGGAATCATGGCCGTGATCGGGTTGCCATCGGCGCCAATCTCACCGGTGGGTACCGCGATGGTTCCGGCCAGATAGCCCAGACTCAGGCCCGAGCCGAGAGAACCCAGACTCAGGCCAGTGTTAGACGAGCCCAATACGTTGAAGATCCCACCTGCACCGGTGCGCGGGAAATTGGTCCCGCCAATCAGCCCGCTGTCAGTGAGGCTGTCCAGGCCGGTCGCCTGCCATTGGACACCGAGTTCCTTGGTCAGGTCTTCGGAGACCTCGGCAATGATGGCCTCGACCAGCACCTGTCGACGGCGCACGTCGAGCTGGCGAACGATGCCGACCAGCTTGCGGTAGACCGCCGGTGATGCGGTGACCACCATGGCATTGGTTTCCGGATGCGCATGGATGGTTGCCGGTGTTTCGGTGCCGTCGTCACCGCCGGCCAGCGTCTTGCTGACGCTCTCCAGAATGCCAACCAGTGAATCAGCACTGGCGAATTGCAGGTTGATGACCTGGGTGTTTTCGCTGCCTTCCAGTGGCGTATCCAGATGGCTGATCATGGTCTTGAGCCTGAGCCGGCCACCCGGATCACCCGAGATCAGAATGCTGTTGGTTCTCTCGTCGGCGATTGCTTTGGGGGCACCATTGCTACCGCTGTCCTGATTGAGCAGGTTGACCATGCGCACCACTTCGGTAGCACTGGCATGCTGCAGGGCAATGACTTCGATTTCATTACTGCTTGCCGTGTCGATTCGCTGAATGATCTGTCGCATGCGGCGCACGTTGCCGACTCGATCGGAAATCAGCAGTGTGTTGCTGTCAGTATGGGCCATGATCGTGCCGTTTTGCGGCACCAGTGGTCTGAGTAGCGGGACAATATCGCTTGCCTTGACGTGCGTCAGCTCGATAATCTGGGTGACCAGTTGATCATCGGACAAGCGTTCCTGGCTGAGACTCGGTATGGCATCCTGGGCAGCGACAGAATCCGGGACAATCTTGATGAAGTTGCCGCTCTTGACCACCCCGTAGCCGTGAACCCTGAGCACTGAGACAAATAGATCGTAAATCTGATCTTCGGTCATGTCCTTGTTTGAAATGACGTTAACGGTACCTTCAACGCGTGGATCGAGAACGAAATTCAAACCGGTAATTTCACCGACTGTCGCCACCATGGTCTGGATGCTGGCGCCCTGAAGGTTCAGTCGGTGGGGTTGGGCCATCACGACGCTTGAGGCGAGCAGCAGGCAGAGCAGGGCAGCACGGCATCGGGGGTGAAGATTAGCGGAGTCAGTCATGGGTTCAACTCGATATTTTGGGTTATTTCCTGACCGTCTCGTAGCAATGTGACCGTCAGGGAGGATTCGGATTGCAGCTTGGGTATCAATGACATCGCAGCCAGTGGATTGTCCAGGGATACGCCGTTGACCGAGGTGATGATGTCGGTCCCACGAATGCCATATTGCTGCAGCAGATTGGCATTGCGCCCCGCATTCAGTCGAATGCCGACCTGTTTGCCATTTTGCATATAGGGTGTTGCGGTCACCTGGCTGGCGAGCAGAGAAGGGTCGATCTTCAGCTGCTGCATCGATTGCATGTCGATGGCGTTGATGCCAGGGACCAGGGCCTGATTATTGTTGCGAATGGCTGCAAATGGAGTGCCCGTTGCAGGCGGTGTAACAATCGGTGCTCGTCGACTTCGAAATGCATTCTGCCGGTTGGTATTGTCTTGCGAGCGCAAACGCAGGGTTTCCAGTTCGCCGCCGCGAAGCAAGGTCACCCGATCGGAATAAATATCGCGCAAGGTCGCCTCTCCAGGAATCTCGTCTCCGACCCGAAAATGGCCTTCGTCGCCTTGGCTGTTGCCAATGATGGCATAGCCCTCCTTGGGTTTCTCATCGACGGCAAAGGTGCCAAAAAGGGTCAGGTCAAGACGAGTTTCCGGTGCATTGAAGCCGCTGGGCAAGGCAATGGTCATCCCGTTATCGCCAAATAGATGCAGGGAGGCCAGCTCAGTCGGAGATCGGCTCAGTGTTGGCCCGGTTGTCGTGGGGTTGATCAGCACGCCGTTCTGATCCGGCTCGGGTAATGCCTTCCAGACCAGGTCAGCGCTGATCCACAATAGCAGGCCGATCGCAGCCAGCAGTGCCAGCAAACCGCTGGCATGCACTGTCTTGTCGTGTTCAATCAGAAATGGATGCATCTGCTGGGGTCTATTCGCGCTCTGGCGGGCTAACGTATGCAGTCGCTATTGTACATCGACTTGCGACGGCTGTGTCAGGGTAAGGTCTGTTCTGCGCCGATGCATTCATGGACATCCGTTAGCGCTCAGGAATCGCTGTTTTGTGACGCAGGTTGACTGGCCGCAGGCTTGCGCCGCCGCCGTTTACGTTTGGGTGCTGCGCCATCAGAGCCAGATTCGCCAGCCTGCGAGCCGCTGGAGCTTGATGCAGGGCGGGGGTTGCTGCTGTGCGAGCGTCCATGCGAGGAATGTCGCCCTCTGCCCGTGGGTTTTGGTCTGGATCGACGCTTGGGATGGACCAGCTCAGGCAGCATGCTCTCGTCGATTGGCAGGTTTTCAATCCGCTGGTCGATGAAATCTTCGATCAATGGCAAGCTCTGCGCGTAATTCTCGCAGGCGAAGCTGATGGCATCGCCTTCGTTGCCCAGTCGCGCGGTTCGGCCAATTCGATGAACATAGTCCTCCGGGTCGTGAGGCAAGTCGAAATTGAAAACGTGTGAGACATCGGGCAAATGCAGACCCCGAGCGGCCAGGTCAGTGACCACAAGAATGTCAATTTCACCATTCTTGAACTGCTTGAGCAGGGACTCGCGCTTGGTCTGGCGAACATCGCCTGACATCACGGTGGCATTGAATCCGTTGGCATTGAGGTAGTCCGATACCTTGTTGACTACCGCCTTGGTATTGCAGAAGACCATTGCACGCTCGGTTTCGGTCTCGCGCAGCAAGGAGATCAGCAGGGGGATTTTCTCGGGGTTGGCCGGATAATAGACCCGCTGTTTGATGCGGTCAGCAGTGATGGTGTCGGTTTTGACCTCGATCTTTTTCGGCTCGTTCATGTGTTCGTAAGCGAGTTCGAGTACGCGATGCGAGAGCGTGGCGGAGAACAGCAGATTAAGACGTTCTTCACGGCCGGGCATTCGTCTGAGCAGGAAGCGAATGTCCTTGATGAATCCCAGATCGAACATCCGGTCGGCTTCATCCAGAATCAGCACTTCGATGGAGTTGAGGTTGTAGACGCCCTGTTTGAAATAGTCGATGATCCGGCCAGGCGTGCCGATCAGCATGTCGATACCCTGTTCGATGGTCTCTCGCTGCTTCTTGTAGTCCACCCCACCGTAGGCCAGCGCCATGACAACGCCGGTATGGCGGCCGAGCAGGGTGGCTTCCTTGTGAATCTGGATGGCCAATTCACGAGTTGGTGCGAGGATAATGCAGCGTGGTTGTGTGGCTGTCTCGGTGGGAGTCCTCAGTAGTCGTTCAAACGCGGCGATCAGGAAGGCAGCGGTCTTGCCAGTGCCGGTTTGCCCTTGTCCGGCCACGTCCCGACCCGAGAGCGCTGTGGGCAGGCTGTCTGCCTGTATCGGCGTCATCTTGATGAAGCCGGAATCATCCAGTCCTTGCTGCAACTTGGGGTTCAGGTTGAGCTCTGAAAATGTGCGATCGGAAAATACAGCCGAAAGACCGCTATCCTGGTCAGCGTGTTTGATAGGTGATTCCTCTCTGGGTGGTCTTGTTTATCCGTCTTGTGGCACTATATTTCTGTCAGAGGACGATCAGTTTGTGAATGTGTCACCACGGCGGTCAAGTCGACGACCCTGTCAACGTCATCCGGCCAGTGTAACCGAATCACGCTGGACAGCAAACCGATCCGGGAATCAAACATAGAGGAGCTTTCAGTGAGCGATAAAATTGTGAATGTGCAGGATGATCAGTTCGATAGTCTGATCAAGGACTCCAAGTTACCGGTTCTGGTGGATTTCTGGGCAGAGTGGTGTGCACCCTGCAAGATGATTGCTCCGATCCTGGATCAGGTAGCAGAGGATTATGATGGCAAGGTGACGATCGCCAAGGTTAATGTTGACGAAGCGCGCAGTATCTCGGTCAAGTTTGGCGTGCGCAGTATCCCGACATTAATGCTGTTCAAGAATGGCGAAGTGGAAGACACCAAGATTGGCATGGTCAACAAGGCTCAGTTGTCCGAGTTCCTCGACCCGCACGTCTGAGGATGATCTGAATCTGTCGAATGACAGGACCGATATCGGGCCGGCTTCTTGCCGGCCTTTTTCATGCCGCGTGCTTTTTCAGAAAGACCAGCAACAGTGAGATGGCCGCCGGAGTCATGCCCGGAATACGGGCTGCCTGGCCGACAGTTTGCGGTCGTATGTGGTTCAGTTTTTCTCGCACTTCGCTCGACAAGCCCTGAACCTGTGAATACGAGAAGTGGTCCGGGATGAGCTGGGTCTCTTTGTGCCTGGCTCGATTAATCTCCATTTGCTGCCGATCGACATAGCCTGCATATCGTGTTTGAATTTCAACTTGTTCAGTGACCGCTTGCGCCAGTGCTTCAGGCGCTGCGAGTGCGTCAATTCGGCTCAGATCGGCATGACTGATACCCGGTCGCTTGAGCAGGTCAAGCGCGCGCACTTCCTTGCGCAGGGGGATGTCCAGAGTGCCAGCAACCTGTTTGCCCAGGTCGTTACCCGGTGACACCCAGAGGTTGCTCAGGCGTTCTATTTCGACCTTGATGGCCTCCCGCTTGGCACAGAACCGTTGCCAGCGATTAGCATCCACCAGACCAAGATCGCGGCCGATTGGAGTCAACCGGAGATCGGCGTTGTCTTCGCGTAGCAGCAATCGATATTCAGCACGAGAGGTGAACATTCGATAGGGCTCCAGCGTGCCCTGTGTGACCAGATCATCGATCATCACGCCGATATAGGCTTCATCCCTTCCGGGTGTCCAGCTGGCGTCTGATCGCGAGCGTCGAGCGGCATTCAGACCGGCGATCAGGCCTTGGGCAGCGGCTTCTTCATAGCCTGTGGTGCCGTTGATCTGACCCGCGAAGAACAGCCCGCTGACCAGTCGGGTTTCCAGTGAGTGTTGCAGGTCGCGCGGGTCAAAGAAATCGTATTCGATCGCGTAGCCGGGCCGAGTGATCCATGCCTGTTCGAAGCCCTTGATGGAGCGAACCATGGCCAGCTGGACATCAAAGGGCAGGCTGGTCGAGATGCCGTTGGGATAGAGCTCACGAGTGCCCAGGCCTTCGGGTTCGACAAAAATCTGATGGCTGTCGCGATCGGCAAAGCGCACCACCTTGTCTTCGATGGATGGACAATACCGGGGGCCAGCGCCC
>QIKT01000169.1 GCA_003233095.1 Oceanospirillales bacterium
GGATCTGGCTCGTTTGTCGATGTGCGGCAAGTCGCCCGAGCGCATCTGGCCGCCGCCACTCGAGGGCGTTCTGGCGAGCGCTATCTGTTGGGCGGCGTCAATGCCAGTTTCGTCGAGCTTGTTTTTGAGGTGGCCAGACAGCTCGATTGTCCAGTGAGGGCGAGAGAAGTCCCTGGCTGGCTGATGTCCGCGATGGCGCGAGTCAAATCGGGACTTGGCAGGCTGCGCGGGGTCGAACCGGACATCACGCCCGAAAGCGCCGCGTTGGTCAGTGGTGACGAGCAGGTGGATTCATCCAGGGCAGTCGACGAACTGGGCTTGTTGGTGACCCCGCTGCCCGAACTGATCGCAGACACCCTGACCTGGATGAAAGAGGAAAACCTGCTGCCCTGAAGCACCGGTCAGTGCAGATCCTGATAGAGCGGTGGCTCCCCTTCTGGCCGGATGGAGAAGCGCTTGTAGCCCCACTGGTATTGGGCCGGGCACCGTCGCACTTCATTCTCGACGGCCTCATTGACCGCAGCAATCGATTCGTTCATGGTCCCATTGCTGACCAGGTCGGGAAATGCTCTCAAATGAAGGTGATAGCCTTCTCCGTCCGGCAATCGCTCCATCCACGCCAGGATGGGAACGGCGTCTGACTTGATGGCAAGCTTCGAGAACAGCGTCATGGTCAAGGCCTGCATGCCGAAAAACGGCGCAAACTCTCCCTGACCGCGCTTGGGCTGCTGATCGGGCAGAATGGCAATCAAGCGCCCCTGCTTCAGATCCCGATACAAAGTCCGAATCCCTGCCGGGCCTGCCTCGATCAATCGAGCCCCCTGACGACTACGACCGCGCTGAATCACCGCATCGATGCCTGGATCCTTCGGTTCCCGATAGAGGACAGAAGTGTCGAACTGGGTCGACAGATACGGACTCAGCAATTCCCAGGCACCCAGATGTGGCGAAGCCAGCAGCACCCCTTTTCCAAGTGCTACCGCATCAGCCAACAATTCGGGCTGATCGATCTTGCGAATCATGGACAGAACCTGTTCGGTCGGATGATTCCAGATCAATCCCAACTCGGTCAGATTGCAGCCGGTCTGCTTCAGCATCTGGGCTAGCAAAGTCTCTCGCTCAGCGTCTGATTTGTCCACAAAACACAGCGCCAGATTGCGACGAGCGACCCGTTGAGAGCGATTGGGAATACGCATCGCGATCCATCCGAACAATCGCCCGAGGGCGTGATTCGAACGCAGCGAAAGCCGTGCAAAACACCAGATCAGCCCGGCGAAAATGCGTCCTTGAAAGGTTTTTCTCATGCGCTGCGATCTCTTGGCTGGACCGACGAGGCGACCCACTCGAGAAGACGCTCTCCCAGTTCTCCGACGGATTCGCAGTGATGTCCTGATGTAGCGGCTGACTGCGGATTCTGATCGAACAGGACAAACGGGTGTTGTCCGTCGCTGATCAGATTGAGATCATTGTGAACCACCGCATCGACTCCTGCGTCTTGAAACTGGCGTCTGACTGCCGCCAGCCGTTCATCCAGGTCAAGGGTCTGGGTCAGCTTGAATCCCACCACTCGGATGTCCGGATTGCAGGACATGGCTCGCAAGCTCGAGAGCAGTTTCGGGTTGGGCGACAGATGAATGCTCATGTTAGCCCCGGAATCGATCTTTCGATCGCGATCAGCAGTGTGCGCCTGGCTCGCATCCGCTCCGTCGATGCCACTGACGTGAAAATCACTGATCGCAGCGGCCTGAATGACCAGGTCAACCTGGGTCGAAACCAGCGCCCTCTCCAGGCCAGCGGCCAACTCGTCGAAGGTATCAAAGCGCACCACCTGATCAACTCTCTCGGGCGTCATTGCATGGGCCGAGCTGAGACAGTGAACATGATGGCCGGCCTCGCTCAGATGACGGGCAAGCAGCGCACCGGTTCGACCGGTCGACAGATTACCGATATACCGGACTCCATCGATATATTCGCGGGTGCCGCCGGTGGTGATCAGGATGGTCAATGGTTCTTTTGGTTGAGGCGTTTTCAGGGCCCTCATCACGGCGCCCTGAATCTGCTCAACTTCCAGCATTCGACCTTCACCGGTCTCGCCACAGGCTAGGCTGCCGGACGCGGTCGGCAGCACCGTGATACCCCATTCAGCCATGCGCTCCAGACTCATCCGAGTGGCTGGATAGTTCAGCATCAGCGTGTTCATCGCAGGCACCAGCAACATCGGCTTGTTCTGCCCGAACCCGGCAATCCAGGTGGTACTGACCATGTCATCGGCCAAGCCTGCCGCCAATCGGTTGATGCTGTTGGCCGTGGCCGGGCAGAGAATCATCAGATCGCTCCAGCGACTCAGGTCAATATGTGCCATCGGTGCCTCTGGGTCGAAGGTGTCGTGATGTACCTGCTCTGCCCCCAATGCCAGAAGTTGATCTGATGAGACAAACTCGAACACACTGGCGGTGCACACCACGCGCACCGCATGGCCAAGCTCGGTCAGACGACTGATCAGACCACTGGCCTTCTCGCAGGCGATCGAGCCCGACATCATCATCAGAATACAGTGCGGAGTCTGTGTCGGATCAACGGCGTTCATGCAAATCCTCTTGCTGAGCAGGTGTAGGGACATTGTCGATCAGGCGCACGTCGCCGATGCGAACAGCGGCCAGACGCCGACCCTGAAAATCGTCCACATAGTCTACCGAGAAACCAGCTTTCTCGAGCTGTTTATGTGCCTCGTCCAAACCCAGACCCTGCATCAGGATACGCGGCAACGCACTGGCCTGATCCCGCTGCTCATGGCTGAGTCTGACATTACGAGAACTCATTGCCAGACCATCGACTTCACGAATAATCTCGCAGGGAACCACCTGAACCGGCAGAAACAGCGCCGAGACCATGTCTGCGATCAACGTCATTTGCTGATAATCCTTGAGGCCGAAATAGGCCCGATCCGGTTGAACCAGATTGAGCAGCTTCAACACCACGGTCAGTACACCGTCGAAATGACCGGGCCGATGTGCGCCGCAAAATCGACCTGACAGACCGGTCTCGTTGACCCGATAGCGGTACGCATCCGGATAGATCTCATCGACGTTGGGCATGATCAGATGATCGACTCCGATGGTCGCAAGCATGTCCTGATCGGTTGCAGGGTCGCAGGGATAGGCGGACAAATCCCTGTCATCATCAAACTGGGTCGGATTGACGAACAGGCTGGCCACGGTCAGATCGCACTCGCGTACCGATCGTTCGAACAAGGATCGATGGCCATCGTGCAGGGCACCCATGGTCGGCACCAGACCGATCGAACAATCTGACAGAGTCTCTCGATGTGCCTGCCAGTTGGCCAGTGTCGGCCAGACAATCATTCAAAGCTCTCGCGGTCGTCAGGAAAATCGCCCGAGCGAACGTCGGCCGCATAGCGGTTGAACGCGTCGGTAAACAGGCTTTCGGCATCCAGATATCGCCGCACGAATGAGGGCGAAAAACTTTGATTCATGCCCAACAGATCCTGCATCACCAGCACCTGTCCATCGACGCCGTTGCCGGCTCCGATGCCAATGACCGGAATTCGTAATTGAGAGGCCACTTGCGCAGCAAGCTTTGCTGGAACACATTCGAGCACCAGCGAAAAACATCCGGATTGTTCCAGCCGATGGGCGTCATCCAGCAGTTGCTGATGCGCCTGTTCGCTGCGACACTGAACCCGATAGCCACCCAGCGCATGAACCGATTGAGGCGTCAGACCCAGGTGGCCCATCACCGGTACCCCGGATTCAACCAGGTGCGCAATAGTCTCGGTATTGCTGCCCGCCCCTTCGAGCTTGACCGAATGGGCTCCAGCCTGCATCAGCTTTGTGACCGCGTCGACACTGTCAGCAAGCGAGCGTCGGCAGGCCATGAATGGCAAGTCTCCGACGATGAACTTGTCCGCTGCGCCCCGTCTGACGGCAGCCACATGCACCGCCATCTGCGCGCAATCGATCGGCAAGGTAGAGTCATATCCGTGCATGACCATGGCCGCCGAGTCGCCGACCAGAATGATGTCAATATCGGTTTGATTGATGATTCGGGCAAAGCTGTAGTCATAGGCCGTCACCATGGTCAGCTTGTCGCCATCGTCGACGCGCTTTTGCAGGCTCAAAACGTTGCTCATCGACCCGAGTCCGGTTTGTTGAGAAGAAGCGGTGTTCGAATCCGCTGTTGATGGCACAGCGTTGTAGACGCGGCGCAAGTCCACAGAATTTGAAGAGAATCAATCATGTTGGGTACCTGTCGCGTGGGATCAAGTCCTGACTGCCACCATTGTGGTGACTGTTCCTCTCAAAATATGCAGCATGCGATGGCTGTTTTCAAGCGATGCGGCGACAACAATCAGGATCGATTGGCGCCTCAAGCGAACATTCGCGCGCTCAAACATCCCCGATTCGCTGACTCTCTGGTACTATCGCCGGCTGTCTATCCTTGCATGCCCATCCAATGATTGCGATTGAACAACTGTCTCTGCGCCGCGGACCTCGGGTCCTGTTCGAAGAGGCCAACCTGCAAATCAATCCAGGCCACCATGTCGGACTGGTTGGGGTCAATGGCACCGGCAAGTCCTCGCTGTTCGCGCTGATCCTCGGACAGCTGGAAGCAGATACAGGCTCCATCTCGGTTCCGGATTGGCGCATTGCACACGTGGCGCAGGAAGCGCCCTCCGGATCACAGGCGATGATCGAGTTCGTTCTGGACGGCGATCAGCAACTGCGCCACACCGAACAGGCGATCGCTCGATATACCGAGCAGAACGACCCGAAATTACACGAGGCCCTGGCCACCATGGAAGCCATCGACGGCTACGCAGCAGCATCGCGCGCAGCCCGAATGCTCAGCGGCCTGGGGTTTGCCGATGATGAACTCAACCGCCCGATTGATTCGTTTTCAGGCGGCTGGCGTATTCGCCTGAATCTCGCACAGGCGCTGATCTCACGCAGTGATCTGCTGCTGCTGGATGAACCGACCAATCACCTCGATCTGCCGGCCGTCGTCTGGCTTGAAGGTTGGTTAAAGCAGTATCCAGGGACCCTGATGCTGATTTCTCACGACCGCGAGTTTCTGGACGGGGTCTGTCAGTCCATCATCGCCATCGAACAGGGTCGTGTGAGCATGACACCTGGCAACTACAGCGCTTACGAACGCATCCGCAGCGAACGGATGCTGCAACAGGATGCAGCTCGAAGCAAACAAGCCAAGCAGGCCGCGCACTTGCAGAGCTTCGTCGAACGTTTCAGGGCCAAGGCCAGCAAGGCCAAACAGGCTCAGAGTCGGTTGAAAATGCTCGCGAGAATGGCAGATATCGGCACCATCGTCGAAGATGAAACGTTCAATTTCAGGTTTCGCTCCCCGGATGAAGTGCCGCAGCATCTGATGCAACTGGACATGGCGGATCTCGGCTATGACACAGCCATCGTCAAGCAGGTCAAGCTGGGCATTGCAGCGGGTGATCGAATTGGCCTGATCGGTGCCAATGGCAATGGCAAGTCAACCCTGATCAAGGCCATTGCCAGTGGTCAGACCGTCCTCAAAGGCGAACGCAATGTGCACCGTCACACTCGAATTGGCTACTTCGCACAGCACTCACTTGAGCAGTTGGATGCCGCCGCATCACCCGCGCTGCATCTGCAACGACTGGACCATCGCCTGACTGATCAGCAAATCCGCGATCATCTGGGAGGCTTCGGTTTTAGAGGTGCGCGAGCCGATGCAGAGGTCAAGACGTTTTCCGGTGGTGAAAAAGCGCGCCTGGTCTTGGCCTTGCTGGTCCATCAACGGCCCAACCTGCTATTGCTCGACGAACCGACCAATCATCTGGACATGCACATGCGTGATGGCCTAGCGATGGCGTTACAAGAGTTTGAAGGTGCCGTCATCATCATCAGCCACGATCGAAGAATGATGATGAACAGCTGTGATAATCTGTTGCTGCTGGCCAATGGTCGCTGCGAACCATTCGATGGCGACCTGGAACAGTATCTGCTGACCGTGCAATCACCCTCGTCGAACCTGCCAGTGAGCGCGTCTGACGGGGGAGCCCTGTCTGCTGACAGCTCACGCCGCAACAGTCGTCAGCGCAAGGCCGAGCAGCGTCAGCGTCTCAAACCCATGAGGGAACGATTGAAACGGGCCGAGAATGCTCTGCAACCCGGCCAGAACCAATGGGATGAATTGAATGCGCGGCTGGCCGAACCCGAGCTCTACCAGGATGGCGCACAGGCAGAAACACTGGCCTCATTGCTTCAGGATCAGGGGGCGCTTCGGCGCCAGGTCGAGGCCAATGAGGTCGAGTGGCTCGAGGCCAGCGACGCGTTGGAACAAGCGCTCAAGGAAATCGAGGCTGATAGTCATTGATCAGCCACTGTGTCGACTGATCACATCTTCCAGAGCATTGAGACAGGTGTCAATCGACTCATCCCGACAGCTATGACCCATCAGACCGATCCGCCAGGCATGGCCGGCAAACTGGCCCAATCCAGCGCCGATTTCCAGCGCATGTCGCTCCAGAAGCTCTTGCCTGATGGCCGCTTCATCGAGCCCGCCAGGCGCATGGACGGCATTGAGCTGCGGCAACCGCCACTCTTCTTTGACAATGAAGTCCAGAGACAGATCAGCCAGCCCCGCCGCCAGTCGTTCGTGACCTCGTTGATGCCTTGTCCAGGCCTGCTCCAACCCTTCTTCGGCCAGCATGCCCAGACTTTCGTGCAGGGCATAGATCGCATTGACCGGTGCCGTGTGATGATAGGCGCGCTTCTTGCTGCCACCCCAGTAATCCATCACCAGTGTCAGATCGAGGAACCGGCTATTGGGTCTCGTTTTCCGCTGTCTGATTCGCTCAACCGCACGATCGGAAAAGCTGACCGGTGAGAGGCCGGGCACGCATGACAGACATTTTTGCGAGCCTGAATAGATCGCATCGATCCCCCATTCATCCACACGAAGTTCGATGCCTCCCAGAGAGGTCACCGCATCGACCAGACTCAGACAACCATGCTCACGGGCCAATTGGCACAAGGTCTGGGCATCGGAGCGTACACCGGTGGAGGTCTCGGCATGCACAAAGGCCACCACCGAAGTAGCTGGATGCGCCTCAAGCACTGACTTGACCTCGGCCACATCAACCGTTGTTCCCCATGGGCTGTCCACTCGGTGCACCACAGCGCCAATGCGCTCGGCCACTTCGACCATTCTTGCCCCGAACACCCCATTGACCGCGATCAGAACTTCATCACCTCGCTCGAGCAGGTTCATGAAGCAGGTCTCCATGCCCGCTGAACCAGGCGCAGAGATGGGGATGGTCAGTTCGTTGGTCGTTTTAAAGGCATTCTGGAGCAACGCCTTGACCTCATCCATCAGCTGGATGAACTGCGGGTCCAGATGGCCCAGAGTGGGTCTCGAAAGTGCCTCCAGAACGCGATTGGGGACACTGGAAGGGCCCGGCCCCATCAACAGGCGAGGAACGGGTTCAAATCGTGAATACATGGCAGTTCTCTTCGGTCAGACCGGTTGAGTTTACCTCAAATCCAGACCACTGGACGGACCGAATTGGCAGATTTCAACCCACCCCCTGGTGACACATTCAGCTCAGGAAATCAGACGCTGCAAGGTGATCGCCAGTGCCCGCGAGAGACTCTTCAACAAACCAATTTGATCAGGTCGATACTCGGCTCGGCGCGAACCAAAGAGCAAAAACCCCTGCCAGCCGGTTTCCGAGTTCAGCGGTAGAATGACCAGCGAGGTGATTTGCGTGGTTCTGGCCAGATCACGCAAGAACGGATCGGCATCACCTAATTGGGCGGCGCTCTTTACATCATTGATCAACAAGGGCTCAGCACTGATCTGACTGTTGAACAAATCGCTGTTCAATTGACCCTGCGTGTCCGGACCATCTCGCTCCCAGCCGTCCAGTGAGATCGCCGGCATGGTTCGAAACAGCCGGATGCCCGAGTCAGTCTGTCCGCGCTCGACCTGCATGACGCCAATCCAGGCCACTGGCAGATAACTCCCGGATGCCTGAATGATGGCCTGCAAGGCCTCATCTACCGATTGCGCATCTGCCATATTGGTCAGCAACTTGACGGTCAACTGAGAACGACTGGAGACCAGATTGAACGCTCTGGACAACTGGGTCAGCTCGTCAGATCCGGCGCTCTTCAGAGTGTAGCCAAAATCGCCATTAGCCACTCTCACACAAGCGTTGGCTGTCTGCCCAATGCGACGCACGACAGACCAGTAAAACCACAGCAGACCCATCAAGCCAATCAAGGTCAGAAACACAATACCGCCACCACTAACACGTTCAGCAAGTTGTTGCTGTTGACCCAGGAACTGCCGAAACTGTTTGCCCATCGTCATCACCTGGACTTCGAACCCGGGCAAGTTGTCAGCCATATATTCGGCACCCCACTCCAGTTTTGGCTCGTCGGTTCCCAGTTTTTCGCGGTAGCCACTGAGTAGCGTCTGCCACTGTTCACGCACATCGGCTATGGACTGTCTGAGCGACTGCAAGGGACCTTGGTCGGCCAGTGCATTGAACAGTGCTGGCAGAACGGGTCTGACGTGATCTGTGATGTCTACCTCCATATCCAACAGATGCGCATCCAGACGATCCAGATCATGTTCGATCTCAGCCAGGAATATCACCAGATCACGGTCGTAACTCTGATAATCCCGCGGCGCATTGGCCTCGTAGTGATTGCTACTATGGGCCAGCGAGACTGTCGATTCTTCCAGCTTGGTCAGCTCACCAAGAACCCGTGTATTACCCACGGTCTTCTCCAGAATCTGCCACTGCAACCCGCTGTAGAGCAGGAACAGAAGCAGAAATAAGACCAGTCCCAGCAGGACTTTCAGCCTCAGTTTGTAAGAGCTTTGAATCAGCATTGTGCGTCCTCGTTAAAATCGTGGCTGGATCGGCGTTACTGCATGTCCCATTGCGCCAGAAATCGCTTGCGATGTCGTCTGGACGCTATTTCATCGGATAATGCATAAATCAGCTCGGCCAGACTGATGGCTTTGGCAGCGTGCACTTGAATCAGCGCATTGATATCGCCATCGATCATAGATGACAACGAATCCTTGAGTCCCAGCAGGGTCGATTCATCGATCCCGCTGAGCGCGTTGACGGCCATCGTCATCGAGCCGGTGGTCGGTTCGGGGCGCGCATCCCCGACCGCCATGTGTCTGCTGGTTGCCTGTTCATCATCCTGATATGACCCAGCGGGTTCGGGCTGGTCAGAAATTCGGGTTACATCAGTGCGCCGACTGAAATAGTCCAGACCCTGAGGGGCCTTCACATGATCTACAGCGTGCTTGAGGCCTTGCATGAATTCGCGCGCGCTATCCATTCTCGATTCGGGGTTGGCGGCCAGGGCCTTCTGGATCACGCTAACCATAGAGGCAACAATCGGTGTGCTGAAATCGATCTTGCCACTCAACGGCAGTGAATCGGTGCGTGGCAATCGAGCCAGTGGAATCGATTCTGGCAAGTCGACCTGGCAGAGCATTTCGAACAGCACCAGCGCCAGCGAATACAGATCCGATCGGGCATCGGTGGGATACCCTCTGGCTTGTTCAGGTGATATGTAATCGGGTGTACCCAGCACCAGGCCCACTCGCGTGATGCCGGTTGCCTGGGTGAGCTTGGCAATTCCGAAATCGGTCAACTTGGCATGACCATCGCGAGTGACCATGATGTTGGCCGGCTTGATGTCGCGATGAACAATCCCGCTCTGATGCGCATGGTGGAGAGCCTTGAGGCTGTCAGAAGCCAGGGTCAACACCTGCTTGAGCGTGAACACCTGTCGCTTCAGCAGATCGTCCAGCGAGCGGCCTTCGACAAACTCCATGACAATATACGGTCGATCGGTCTGTCCGTACTCCAGCACAGCGACGATATTCGGATGGGTACACTGCGCAGCAGCCTGGGCTTCTCGCCGAAAACGCATCTGATAATCATCGACCTGGGATTCTGAAATCAGATGAGGATGCAGGGTCTTGATCGCGACCCGACGCTGTATGTCCTCATCAAAACCCTGATACACCACACCCATACCGCCCTCGCCGAGCTGCTTTTCGATGCGGTATTTGCCGATATAATCTGGTGTGGTGGAAGTCACCTGCTAGCCCCAAGAGAGTAGATGGTCTGAGTGTACAATCAGACCTGATTTTGCAGCCAATCTTTCACAATGATCCAACGACGCTGATCATGCTGCAGGGCTTAAGGGTACAAAGTCGTCCAGAGTCAACAATTCTTCGCAGCTGTGACGTGATCGATATTCCCCGCTCTGACAGTCGAATTGATAATCATCCAGCCACTGGTGCGCATGAGCAACCACTTCATTGATCGCCTTGATGATGAAGGCCACCTCGTCATTACTTGTGGTTGGATGCAGAGACACACGAACCCAGCCGGGTTTCTCGGTCAGGTCCCCGGAATCGATCAGATCGGTGATGCGGTTGGAGGTCGATTCATCTACACCCAGCAGAATATGGCCATAAGTGCCAGCACATGAACAACCACCTCGACTCTGGATGCCATAACGGTCATTCAGCAAGCGCACAATAAGATTGAAATGAACGTCGATGACATAGAACGACACCATGCACAGCCGATTGCGCTGGCGCGGTTCAAGCAGATTGATGCGCGGATTATCTGACAGACCCGTCATCAGCTGTTCAGTCAACTCATGCTCGCGTGCCTGAATGTTGTCCACGCCCATCGATTCCTTAAGCCGGATCGCCAGTGCAGCCCGAATGGTCTGCAGGAATGAAGGAGTGCCACCGTCTTCGCGCTGTTCCACATCGTCAAAATAACGCTGCTGTCCCCAGGGATTGGTCCACGCCACGGTGCCGCCGCCAGGTTGATCCGGGCACTTGATCTGATACAGCTTGCGATTGAAGATCAGCACACCGGTGGAACCGGGGCCACCCAGAAATTTGTGCGGCGAGAA
>QIKT01000205.1 GCA_003233095.1 Oceanospirillales bacterium
GGGCCACAGATAGACAGGCAGGCTGAGGAGAATGGTCCAGGTCGCGAAGATAACATGCGGATGGGCTTTGCTGAAGACGTGGCGACGAAGGTCGGCCTTGAAGATCAGCACGATCGCTAGGCTGAATGGAAAGAAGCCCAGCAAGATCTCGATGGGATAGCGGATGCTCTGAGTGAGCACATTGACCAGGCTGAACTGCCCGCCAAGATCACTCGCCTCGAACAGCGTATCGTCGACAAACCCTTGCCAACCCATATGGTTGATGATGGGCCAGTACGCCAGCGCGATCAATCCTGCACTGAGCGTAAGACCCAGCAGGTGAGGTGCTCGCAACAGCAATCCAAGTCGTCCTTGCCAGGCGAGCATGCTGATCACGCCGGTATAGAAGAAAAGCAGGGCAGGTTCACGTTTGCTCAGGAAGGCAAGGCTCATCAGCAGCATTGGAAACAGCCAGGTTCGCCAGCGGGCCGGTCCTTCAAGCTGCAGGGCATACCACCACCATAACGATCCACTGACCAGGGCGGCAAATATCAGATCGATTTCGGACAGGATCCCCTTGAAAAAGATTTCAGGCGACAGAATCAAGCCCATGGCAACAAAAAACAGTGCCGGACGACTCAGAAAGTGTCGGCAGGCGGCCATCAGCAGGCAGAACAGCAGGATCACGCCCAGCACCGATGGCAGACGAGCGCTGAATTCGCTGACCTGATGGTCCTGTGGATGCAGTGCGAGGGTACTCACGGCGATCAACTGGTTGAACAATGGTGGCTTGGCTGTATAGCTGGCTCCGAGCAGCTCGGGTACCTGATAGTTGCCTGTGTCGATCATTGTTTGAGCGATCAGAACACGACGAGGCTCCTCGCGGGTCAGCATCAGTTCGCCAAGCCCAGGCAGATAGCAGAACAAAATCAGTCCGCTACCTGCAAGGCACCAGAACAACAGTTCTCTCAGGCTGAGGTGTTTGGTGGTCTCGTTCAGTGCGGTCATTAGCGTCTACAGGCCTGATAATCGCTCTGTGAGGACCTCATCAGACTTGCGCTGTGCCCGGGAAAACAGAACAATACGGGCGCTGGATGGTCCACTCTCATGATGTTCACTTACAGGAAAAGCCGTTGCGCCGAATCATAACCGAAATCTCTCCCGTAGGATCACGACCGGTTCAATGGGTCACATTCTTGTCCGTGATCACAGTCTTGCTGCTGTCAGGCTGTCGCACGGCGCCTCCAGCGCCGGTCGAAGAACGCATGACCGGTGAGCAGGTTCGTCAGCAGGCCAAACAGCAGAAAAGTCTGGTGGAAGTGTATTCATTAGGTGATCCTGCCGCCGAAGAATGGATGAACCGTGCGTATGATGCCGAGGATCAGGGCGATATCTCTGACGCCATTGCACACGTGAATGAAGCCCTCAAAGTGGCCCCGGAAGACAGTGAATACTGGCAATATCTGGCCGAGCTGGAATTGCAGGATGAGCGCTATCAGTCGGCGATCGAGCATGCCCAGCGTTCCTATGACAATGGCCCTCAGCTTGGACAGCTGTGTTATCGCAACTGGTTGGTCATCAGCCGGTCACTGTCGGCGTTGAATCGGGAGGCAGAAGCGGCAGGAGCCAAACTGCAGGCTGATCAATGTCCGGTCGAAGCCCCCGAACGTTACTGACGACGGATGTCGGATGCGACGCCAGGCTGGGTGGATGGCCATCCCATGTCGATACGCGAGATGCTCGGCGACGATGGCATGTTGTCCAGATCACTACCTGGATTTCTGGCTCGATCGTCGCAAATCGAGCTGGCAGAAGCCATCGAGTCGGCGATTGAATCAGGCGACAGTCTGATCGCAGAAGCGGGAACCGGCATTGGCAAGACCTTCGCCTACCTGGTGCCGATTTTGATGCGTGGCAAGCGCGCCATCATCTCCACTGGAACGAAGAACCTCCAGGAGCAGCTGTTCCGACGAGACATTCCCAAATTGTTGAAGGCCATGGAAGTGAGCCCGACCGTGGCGATTCTCAAGGGCCGCAACAATTATCTCTGCCATTACCGACTGGAACGGTCTCGCCACGGCGGAAGCGTCCGTCAGCCCCATCTGTTGTCCCTGCTGGAAAAGATTGCCCGCTGGGCCAAAACCGCTGATGACGGTGATCTGTCCAGTGAAGCCGCTATTGTTCAGCAACCGAAGATATTGCCATTGATTACTTCGACGTCGGAGAACTGTCTCGGCAAGGAATGTGATCATTACGGCGACTGTTTCCTGATCAAGGCTCGCCGACGGGCCATGGAGGCCGATCTGGTGGTCGTCAATCATCACCTGCTGTTCGCCGATATGGCGCTGAAGGAAGGTGGGTTCGGTGAGTTGATGCCCAACGTCGATGCGGTGATTGTTGATGAGGCACACAAGGCGCCAGACACAGCGACCCAGTTTTTCGGCCAGTCTCTGTCGAGTCGCCAACTGAATGATCTGGGCAACGATATACTTGCCGAAGCCGGCCCGTTGTCAGGCGGTATTGGACAGATTGATTCGCTGCTGGATGCGTTGAAGTCCGCCACGCAGCGACTCAGGCTGGCCATGGATGGTGACCGACATCGGGCCGCATGGTCGTCCGTTTGTGAGCGTCCTGAGGTCGAAGTGGGCATGGCGGAACTCGAATCAGCGTTGCTGGACCTGGAGCAGACTCTGAAAGATCAGATCGAGCGCTCTCGCGGTCTGGAAACCTGCCATGATCGCTGCCAGGCACATCTGCTGATGTTGCGGCAGTTGGATCATCCCGATAAGCAGGGGCAAGTCAGCTGGTACCGGCTGTACCAGACGGGGTTTGTATTGCATGTGACTCCTCTGGATATCGCTGAGCAGATGGCGTCCAGGCAGCGATTGGCGAGCAGCTGGATTTTTACCTCGGCAACCATCAGTGTGGCAGGCAGTTTTGATCTGTATACACACGAACTGGGTCTGACCGATGTCAAGACGTTGCAGGTCGACAGTCCGTTCGACTATCAAAACAACGCCCTGATGTATCTGCCTGGAAACTTGCCAGATCCGTCAGATCGCCAGTTCATGCCCGAGTTTATCGACGCGATCGTTCCGGTCATTGAAGCAGCCCGTGGTCGCACGTTTGTCCTGTTTACCTCGCATCGCAATCTCTCCATCGCGGCAACCATGCTGGCAGAACGGGTCAGCTTTCCCCTGTTCGTTCAGGGAGAGGCTCCTCGGCATCAGTTGCTGGAAGATTTCCAGCACAGTGGCCAGGGGGTGTTGTTGGGCGCCAGCAGCTTTTGGGAGGGTGTTGATGTGTCCGGCATGGCCCTGACCTGTGTCATCATCGACAAGCTGCCATTTGCGGCTCCGGATGATCCTCTTCTTGAAGCCCGATTACAGGCCATTCGAGACACCGGGCTGCATCCTTTCATGAACTATCAACTGCCCAAGGCATCATTGTTGCTCAAACAAGGCGCAGGCCGTCTGATTCGCAGCATCACCGATCGTGGGGTGCTGATGCTGACCGATGCCAGAATCAGTTCGCGCAGTTACGGCAAACATTTCCTCTCCAACCTGCCGCCGATGCGTCGTACGGATCGATTTGAGGAGGTTCAGGCATTTCTCCAGCAGACCCATTCGGTTCTCAGCGACGAGTAATGTCCGGGTTTACACCAACAATGCGCGAAACCATGGTGACAGAGTGTCTGACCTTTATGGATAGCCATACAGTCTGAAACGTACGACAAAGCTCGTTTTTTAGTCTATAATTGCTTTGATTCGATTACAGTAGCGGAGAACTCCAAATGAATAAGTCAGGTCAGGGCGGATTGCCAAAGCCCACACGGGCAGAGCTTTCGATCCTCAGAATCCTTTGGGATCGCGGCCCGTCCACTGTCAGGGATGTTCATGAAATACTCAGCCGCAAGGTCAAGACAGGCTATACCACGGCATTGAAATTGCTGCAGGTCATGCATGGCAAGCATCTGGTCGAGCGCGACGATTCGGAACGTGCGCATGTCTACAAGACAGCAATGAGCAAGGATTTCACCCAGCAGCAGTTTGCGACCGATATCCTGGAGCGTGTCTTTGACGGCTCGCCATCGCAGCTGATGCTCCACGCACTGGGCGACTCCAAGGCAGCTTCCAAAGAAGAGTTGGCCAAGATTCGGCAGTTGCTCGATGATATGGAAGACGCCGGCTGAGTCGGATAACGACTGGAGAAAAAGCTGACTGCATGACCAACCGGTCATGACAATCATGGTGGAGACGGTATGTTAGAAGCAATGTTTGATACAGCACACAATATCCTGGTCACTCTGGGGTGGGTTCTGGTTCACTCGATCTGGCAATGTGGCCTGATTGCGTTGCTGTATGCCTGTTTCAACGGGATGCTGAAGCATCAACGGCCCCAACTTCGCTACTGGACTGGCCTGATGGCCATGCTCTGTTTTATCGCCGCACCAATCCTCACCTTCGTCAGTCTCTATCAGCCATTGACTCTCATCGACGAATCGACCCAGGCGGTGCTCGGCGCAAGCTTGCTGGCCCCATTTGAAGTCAATGAAACGCTGAGCACAGTGATCAGTTTCAGCCAGAGGGTCGAATCGATATTGCCCTGGCTGGTGCTGCTGTGGATGGTGGGTGTCTCCGCCCTGTCAATTCGTGTTGCTCGTCGCTGGAGAAACATTCAGCTGCTGGTTCGAGTGGGAACCCATCCACTATCTGCCAGTATCACCGAACAAGTTCAGCGCTTGTCCGAGCAGTTCGGTATTCGCCGCAAGGTACGAGTACTGGAGTCCGCTCTGATCAAGATCCCGACGGTGCTTGGATGGTTGAAGCCGGTCATTCTGCTGCCTTCCAGCACGATTATTGGTTTGACGCCGGCTCAGCTTGAGTTAGTGATCGCGCATGAATTGGGGCACGTAAGGCGCTACGACTTTCTGGTGAACTGGTGCCAGATCGTGGTCGAAACACTGCTCTTTTATCATCCTGTTGTGCGCTGGGTGTCTCGCCGAATTCGTGAGGATCGTGAGCAGTGCTGTGACGATATGGTGGTTCATGCCTGTGGCAATCGCATGGAATATGCACGAGCTCTGGCCTCTCTGGAGACCATGCGCAGTGGCACCATGGCGCCTGCACTGGGCGCCTCGGAAGGACAGTTATTGCAGCGCATCGAGCGGATTGTGTGCTCGCACAGCCGAGTCCGGGATGCGGTCACCGGCAATAGCGGTGTTGCTATCATTCTGGCTGCGCTGATCCTGCTGGCAGGTTCGCTGGTGGATCCTGCCGCGTATTTTGAACAGAAACGAAACCGACTGGCCGAAACATTGACTCAACAGATGCTCAGTACCTTGTCAGTGTTTGACGATGTGACTGTCGATGATGCCAGTGTTGGCGACGATCTGACGCTGCTGTCGGTCGAGTCAATCGATGCCCCGTCGAGCAGGAACCTGACCGCTGAATCGATTCTCCCGGCACCACAGGCGTTGGATAACAGCGCGTCATCCATGGCCTCAACAGCGGTCCATGATCAAGGTGTCGCTTCGCAACGGTCTGTCTCTGAACCAACCGGCTCCATTCAACCACCGATTGAAGCGCAGGAATCGGCTCCGGCAGCGACGAGCAATGCATCTCAGCAGGCACTTCCAGTCATTCAGAATAATGCGATCACAAGTAATGAGGCGATGCTGAGCAATGAGGCCGAGTCATCTTTTGCCAACACGCTGACAATCAATGCAGCCATCACATCCATCGAGCAGTCAAAGGACACCGCCAGTGCTTTGGCTTTGATTCCAGCCAGCAGTGCCAGCAACGATACCCTGAATATCGATACTGTTGATGTGCCGGTTGAAGCAGTCAGGCAACCGCCAGTCAACGACGGGCCGGTTCCGCTGGTCATCAGTACACCAAAATATCCCATTAATGCTCGCTTGTCCGGAAAGGAGGGCTATGTGGTGCTCTCTTTCGGTATCAGTCACAGTGGACGGGTGGTCGCACCCGAAGTAGTGGACAGCTGGCCTCGCAGAACATTTGACAATGCAGCGATCCGCGCCATGAAAAAGTGGCGTTACGACCCAGTCAGCCTGACTGGGGTCACACAAAATCGCTTCACCAAGCGGTTTGATTTTGATTTGCAGCAGCGGCAGGACATCAACCTGGTCAAGGGCGCGCAGGAATGCACTATGATCACGGGTTCTCGTATCTGTCGCGGCTCTGCAGCTCAATCCTTGTTTGCCCAAAGCGCAACCGACGGTTAGACGACTGCCTTTCGCGGCGGCTTTTCCGAGACATACAGCGGCACCGTTGCTCGGGACACAACGGTCCCGGCATCATCTGTGACCTCAACCTCAACACCCACATTACCTGGTGTCGTCCAGTCGGACTCCTGAAGCGTACATCGCGCTGTCAAGTGGGTGGTTGCCTTGGCCAGATATTCAATGGTCATGCCGCGAGGAATCCAGCGCAGCCGATCATCAATGCTCACTTCCATCACCGTCCCGGCCACAAATTCGCACAGGTTGGCCATGGCAATCGCGTGCACGGTGCCAATATGGTTGGTAACAGCCCGGCGTTTTTTTAGACGGGCTTCAGCGACGCCGGTTTCGATTCGGGTAAATCGTGGTTTGATGCTGCTGAAGTAAGGGGCCTTGAAACAGATCAGTCTTGAGAACAGCCACAAACCGGTCGGTTTGTTCTTCAGCGTGCGCAGTATTTTCTGGGTCGAGTTCATGAGTCTTCTGTCTATTCCTGTCGGGTCTTGTCAATGGTGTTTTGTGTCTGATAGTTTTGTTCGGTCGACGTTGTCCTGGCCGCATGTCGCAGGGTCGAAGGCCATGGGCATCATGAAAAGATGGCTTTGTACGGTCTCCGGCCCGATGGATATCTGGTAGAGGCGCTGATAGTCGGTTTCAGGCATGTCTGCAGCCGATCCGCCTAGCAATCTTACCAACTCAGGCGTCGTATTCGAGTGGCCAACGACCAGCGTATCGGTAGTGCTGTCGGCCAGTTGCTTCGCCAGCAGTTCAAGCTGGCGTGGGTCGTATCGAGTCACCTCGACGCCAAGTCGATTGGCCAGCGGCATCGCAGTTGCCTGTGTTCGTCGGTAGTCGGTACTGAAAACCTCTTCGATTCCGGACGCGTGCAGCAGCTCAGCCAGAAATACAGCCCGACATTGCCCCTGAGTGGTCAATTCAGGGTCGCTTTGATCGGACTGCTTTTCAGCGTGACGAACCAGATACAGTGTCGCCGCCTGACCAGCAGGTAGCAGACATACAGTCAGGCCAATGATCATCAAAGCCTGAAACCGGCGAGATCGGATAGTTGCAGCACTCATCTGGAAGTCTCCCTTAGGGCGCTTCTGAACAAGTCGTGACCGACTGTCTTGAGCGTCAAATCCGCCCACTCTGCGTTGCATGAACTGAGCCATAGCACCACTATGACTCAGTCCGTGCGCCTTGATTGGACCCATTTGCCATCTCAATCCAATCCGCTTAAGACTTGTTCAGAGGCTCCTTAGGTGGTGGCCCAACTCGGCGAGCGTGGGCATGGCAGTTGCAGCGCCTGGTTGGCTGACGGCGTATGCGGCCGCCCTCATTGCCAGATCCAGCGCCGTTTCAAGAGAGGCTGGTTGCCGAGTCAAACCGGCCGCCAGGGCACCATTGAACGCGTCTCCGGCTCCGGTGGTGTCAACGACAGTGCTAACCTGCCGTGCAGGCAGACGTCCGTTGCTCACCCCGGGCCAATCTCGGGCATCATCCATCGAAATGAAGCAGCCCGAGGCCCCCAGTGTAATGATTACCACCGGGACTTGCAGACTCCGGCAATACCTATGAAGTGGTTCATCATCCATCTGCTGCCAGTCAGTCCGAAGCGTCATGCCGGTGACTTGCTTCAACAGCCATTCGAATTCGGTTTCGTTAGGAGTCAGAATGTCGACGTGTTGAAGTTGTTCACTGTTGAATGACGCGTCCATTGGCGCCGGATTCAGAATGATGATGTCGTCAGAATGCGATTCGGACATCAATTTGAGGTTGCAGGCATCTGGAATTTCGCGCTGCAATAGCCAGATCCGACGTTCATCGGGTAGCGATTCAATCATCCCCAGAGCCTGATCAGCGCTGAAGTGCTGGTTGGCGCCGGCAGCCACAACGATCGCGTTTTCGCCCGTTTCATCAAGCAGTACGGCAGCCGTACCGGTGGGCAGAATGCTGTGCTGCCAGAGACATTCGAGTTGCTGTTCGGCGGTCCATCGGCGGATCTCGGTAGCGCTGGCATCCTCGCCCAGGCAGGCCATGAAACAAGTTGCCGCCTCGAGTCGATGGCAGGCCAGTGCCTGGTTGAATCCCTTGCCACCATGTCCCTGTTCAAACTGACCTGTGGTGGTCTGCCCTGGCCTCGGTAATGACGGGCAGCGGAAGATCTGGTCCAGATTGTAGCTGCCGGCAACCATCACCTGTGTTGCTGTCAGGCAAAGGTCTGTCATGGAAGGGTCCTCGCACACGTTGAGGCGATAGCTTATCATTGTTGACGTTATTTCGAAGGGTCGACTGCATGGCTTCTCGTTTTTCCATTCCGATAATGGCCTGGGTCATTCTGGGCCTTGCCATCGTCACGCTGCTGCCATTTCTTGTCAGCACCTATCTGATTGAACGCAGCGATGAAAATGTGATCGATCAGACTCAGGTATCGCACCTGATCGTCGCTCGATCAGTGGCGACCCAGATCGACTCCTATGGCCAATTGCTGCAAGGCCTGCTGGTCACCGCCGGAGATAGTCCGTCACTCTATCTTGACCCGACGTCAGAAAGTGCTCTGGAAGTATTGCAGGGGTTGATGGTTGCGCGCGATGAGATTCAATCGCTTGGCCTGTATCGTCAGTCGGCAGGTGTGTCGGAAGAGATTTACGTCCTGCGCAAGCCGGGTGTCGAGATCGATATCAGCAGTTTGCTCGGCGATGATCTGACTGACGCGCCATCGCTGGTCGGATCCAGCGAGGCTGGCTGGATTCGAGTGCAGCAGGAAACGACTCGACCGGGTCTGTTCATTGCCATGCTGCTGAGCCTTGATCAAGTCCGGGGCCATTCGAGGCCCGATGAACTGGGAGATTCGGCTGAGCTGGTCATACTGGATGCTGATCGTAACGTGATCCAGGGCGATGAAGCCTCACTGGCCATGCTGCCTGCTCAGATGCTCGGTGAAGCCATCAATGCACCGGTCCGCTCCAGCGTGCATCGGTTTGCGACGCAACGCGGTCAGATCATTACAGCGCTGGCCCATGTGACCGAAATGGATTGGGTGGTGATTTCCCTGCAGCCGGCTCGTTATGCCGAGCAGGCGACGGCAGCTATGCGCACGATTGCCTGGCAGAGCACCTTGGCCATGGGCGCGCTGAGTGTGCTGCTTGCTGTGGGCGCGTGGTTTGGGGTGCTCAAGCCGATTCGCAGAATCCTGAGCGCCCAGCGTGGCTTGCTCGGTGGCCAGGCAGTTGGCAGTGGCAGCGAGATTATGCAACTACAGGCATCCTTCGAGCGACTCGAAGCCGCTCTGAATGAGCGCGACAGTCTGTCCGAGGTGTTTCTCGGACGCTACCAGATTGTCAGCAAGTTGGGCAGCGGTGCCATGGGCATGGTCTATCTGGGCTGGGACCCGAAGCTGAAGCGCGAAGTGGCGCTGAAGACTATCCGGATTGCCTCAGGTATCGATCCGGATGAACGACGAAAGCTGACTCGCAGTCTGATCAATGAGGGCGTCCATTCGGCACAATTGATGCACCCCAACATCGTCACTGTGTTTGACAGCGCCGGTAATGATGAAGTGGCCTTCATCGCCATGCAGCTGATTGACGGTGAATCGCTGGAAGAGCGTCTCAGGCGCGCAGGCAAGTTGATGCCTGACCAGGTCATGCAGATTGCCGATTCGGTGCTGGCAGGTCTGTCCGAAGCGCATGCTGCAGGCATCATTCACCGCGACATTAAACCAGGTAATGTGCTGATCAATCGCCGAGGCGTCGTCAAGGTGACTGATTTTGGCATCGCCAGCACTGTTCAGATGGGGCGTCAGAAAAAAAATGTGATCATGGGGACACCCGGCTATATCGCTCCGGAATGCTATCGGGCAGAAGGATACAGTGCGAAAACAGACCTGTTTGCTGTCGGTGTTCTGATCGTCGAATGTCTGACTGGCCGCCAGGTATTCGCTGGCCGCAGTACTCAGCAGATCATGACCCGCACCCAGGCCAAGGATGTCCGATTACCCGGTGTTCTGATGGAAACCATCAGCGGACCCTTGCTGAGGTTGATCAAGGGATTGTTGAAAAAAGATCCGCGAGAGCGCATCGCCAGCGCGGATGAGGCCCGAGCTCTGATCCAATCCGCCGTTGCCCTCTTGCCTGATGGCATCCTGCTAGATGATACTGTGCAGACAGTGACGGGGGAGATGGGCCGTGATGAGGACAGCAGCACCGCACAGACCACAGAGGTTCAACTGGACGAAGCGACTCGTCGCATCGATCTGGATCAGCCTGGGTAGCGCGCTGTTACTGAGCGCTCAGGCCCAACCAGAGCCCTCTAAATCCGTCACTGACCTGCCGGAGATCATCGACCTTAAGTCGCAGCTGCTGGATCAGGATCAGCGTCTGTATGTGGTTATCAATCAGGGCGTGCCGGTACGCTGGTCGCTTGCAAAATCTCAGCTTATCGGCCTCGAAGGCACTCAGGACATTCTCTTTCTGAAATTGACCGAAGACGGTTTTGTGCCTTTGGGGTGGCGTCAATGGGGCTCGACTCCTCAAGCGAAGCCGCCCGCTCATCAGTCTGATGACAGCGTAGCGCTTCTTTCCATCGATCGTCGCTTGCCTGAACTGGAGTTCAGTTGGCAAGGTTTGACCATCGAACACGACGGCATCCCTCGCATCCGCCCAGACAGTCAATTGACGCTACGTTTTTCTGATGACTCCGGTGTGGCGTCTTTCAAGGCATTTCTGAACCAGTCCGAGAC